>JAGADS010000357.1 GCA_017613485.1 Treponema sp. | reverse complement strand
TCACCTGTAACATAGGCAGTTACAGCCTCACTGAACAGGGATTCTATATCCATGTCAGTTGCCTGATCAAGATTTCCGTTGACTTTCTTTGCAAGCTCACAGAATTCCTTGTAGGGGTTTTGACCGGCTAAATATGACGAAGAAAAACTATCCTTGATTTTCTTCTGAACATTCAGATTACCGACATAACAACCATAACGAGTGGCAATATTCTCCAGGAACTTGTCATCAGTTGTAAGATACCTTATCATCTCCTTGGCGGCATCAGGATTATTGGTTCCCTTGTAGGCGGCAAGCCAGGTACCACCCCAGCGGTAAGAGGAAGGTCCCGCACACATTGCCCAGTCTCCGGCAGTTCCAGTGGCATCAACTTCAAGAACATAGTGAAGCCCCCATGTCGGAAGGAAATAGCACATTATCTCAACTGGCCTGTTCCGTTGATCCACGATATAATCGTTCATACCGGCATACCAAAAATCAGACCACATCGTTGCACATATATCAAGCTCCTCATCATAGAAGATCTTATACATCTCCATGTATTTTTCCATTGCTGGATCAATATAAAGCTTGTCATCTACTACCCATGGCTTTTTCCTTGCTCCACGGCTCGGCATGAAAAGATCAGCGAATGTTGAGACCATCTTGCATCTACCTTTTGATTTCTTGTTAAGCTCACGTGCTGTCTTTAGGAATGAATCAATGCTGGCAACCTTTTTCTGGACTTCCTTTGGATCATCCGTGCCCCAGTATTTTTTTGCAAGGCTTCTTCTGTAGAACATGGCACCAGGGCAGATATCCCAGGACAAGGCATAGACATGACCGTTGTATGTCCCGACTTTTATCGGATAATCATTCATCTTGCTCTTGACTTCCTTATACAAATCATCAAGCGGAAGAAGATAACCCGACTCAACATATTTACGGACAAAAGCATCCTCAAGACCTATCACATCCGGAACATTCTTTCCTGATGAAAGATATGCATCCAGAACTTCCGGGAATTGATCTGTAGGAACATGAACATAATTGATACTTATATCAGGATGCATATCCTTGAAGCCGAATCCATCTGCATCAAGATAGCCTTTTATCTCGTCGGTAAAAGACAACACACTGAGCCTTGATTTTTTGTCTTGTGCCGTAAGAGTGGAAACAGCTATCAGCATAAGACCCATACATAGAATTGTTGAAAACTTTTTCATATATCCTCCCATAAAAAAACTTTTTTTACTTAATCACTCATATCCCAGCTGCTTATAGACTTCAGATCTAAAATTATTCAATGCCTGCGTCTTTGTCTTTTTACCATGGACATAATCTTCTAAAGCTTCCATAAACATGGATTCAATCCACATGTCAGTTGCCTGCACAAGAGAACCGTTGATTTTCTTTGACACATCGCAGAACAGCTCATAGTGATTTTGCCCCGACAGGTAAGGTGAAGAGAACAATTTCTTTATCTGTTTCTGAACATTCAAATTACCGACTATCTCACCGGTAGTCAATGCAACATTCTTGTTGAATTCATCGTTTGTAGCAATATACCTGATCATCTCTTTTGCCGCATCCGGATTCTTTGTATCCTTGTAAGCAGCTATCCAGTTACCGCCCCAGTAATATGGTGAAGGTCCCGCGCACATTGCCCAGTCACCAGCAGTATCCTGTGCCTCTGTACCAAGAATATACGGGAGTCCCCAGCTTGCGAGAAAGTAGCACATGACTTCCACAGGCTTTCCCTTGTCATCAACTACATCATCATTCATGCTGGCGTACCAGAGTTCATCCCATTGTGAAGCAAAACAATCAAGGTCTTCATCATAAAATATCTTGCAGACATCCATGTATTTTTCCATGACAGGATCAATGTATAATTTATCATCCACAACCCATGGTTTTTTGCGTGCTCCAAGGTATGGACGGAAAAGATCTTCTGTGGTAGACAGCATCCTGCATTTTCCATTTGATTTTTTCTTTAATTCGCGGGCTGTTTTAAGCAATGTGTCAAAACTGGCTACCTTTTTCTGGACTTCCTTTGGATCATCCGTACCCCAATATTTCTTTGCAAGGCTCCTTCTGTAGAACATGGCACCCGGATACACCTGCCATGACATTGCATAGACATGACCGTCATAGCTTCCTACCTTCATCGGATAATCGCTCATTTTAGCCTTTACTTCCTTGTAAAGATCATCAAGCGGAAGCAGACAGCCAAGCTCCACATACCTTCGCACAAAAGAATCCTCAAGACAGATTACATCTGGGACTCCATTACCAGTCTTCAAGACATCATCCAGCTTATACGGAAAATCAGGGGTAGGAATAGAAACATAAGCAACATCCACATCTGGATGTGTTGCACTGAAACCAAGATTTTCGGCATTAATGTAGGCTTTCAGATCTTCCTGATAGGACCAGACTTTTAGCTTTGATTTTTTGTCCTGTGCCGCCAGAGTTGAAATAGCAGTCAGCATAAGACCCATACATAGAATTGTTGAAAACTTTTTCATATATCCTCCTATAAAAACTCCCCAGTAATTTTTTTTACCAGGGAGTTATGAAAGACTTTACATGGTTTACTTTTAGTGGAGAATTACTGTTTCAGAGCAATCACGGTTAAGCGAAGTCCTTTGCAAGTGAATCGATGAATAGCACATGGCAAGCTCCACCTCAGTCAAAGAGAAATTTTCCTTTCTGGATTTCCAAACCTGCTGATCATAATCGTAGGTTCCAACTATGTCTCCGTTCTTGTTCTTGAAGTTTATCAGCTTGGTACTGTAATCTACGCTTCCTGTAATTCCCTTTTCCATGAAAACGATTACCTGACCAGGCATCCTATAATCATGGTCATAATACAAACCGTAAGAATTCTTTGCTCCTGTGGTTACTTTTCTAAGTGCAGCCTCTTTCTCCAACTGAGCAACTCCCTCGTCATCAAGAGAACCCGGATACTTAATTGCAATGTTCTTCCAGCCGCCGCATGGTTTTCCCTGCTTGTCACGCATAAGCTGAGTCTTTGATAAATCAATCTTCTCGTAAAGCTGTGAGATGTCCATGGCAGACGAGCTCGGTTTGTTTGCAGACACCCAGCATTGATTCTTGAGGTCATAGCTCAGCCAGGCTCCTGTCGTCATTTCTTGAATAGTTGCCCAATCCGGGTTAGAGGAAGTTTTCTGAGCGGTAAAGCTACCGAAATTCAGCTTGCCTCTTGCAGGAAGCTCAACATGCACTGCGTCAGGGTCATACGGAAGCCCATACTCATTCAATGCAGAAGCGGAAACTTGAGAAACAGGCTCGGGCTTTACTTCATTTACCTGAGGTCCGATAGGAGTACCTTTAAAGTCACGGTTCAATTTTGTCTTTGAAAGGTCTATCTTGCTGTAGAATTTCGTAAAGTCAATTTCAGTGTCCGTAATCCAGTCGTTAATCACCCAAAGCCAGCACTGCTCCTTCCAGTCATAGCATCCGTATGGGCCCTGTACGGCTACGTAAAAATAAATGTAGTTGCCTTCCGGTACTCCTGTGACTTCTGAATCAAATGCAACTTGCTTTCCGTTAAAAGCCGCATTTGGATCGTATGAAAGACCATAGCTGTTTACATTGGCAGATGATGAAGATGGGTATCTTACCACAGTCCTTTCGATTTCTGATACACGGGAAAGAATTGAAGATACCGTAACTCCAGGCAGGCAGTCAACCCAGCGGTAATGGTTTGCAGAGTCGATGTAGAAAATCTGTGCAACAGACTCTATATGACCGTGGAATCCGGCTCCCCTCCAGTAATAATCCTCGCAGCCAAAACCGATGACAGTCTCTGACACAGCGAATACTTTGTCCGCAAACGCCTGATCGTAGGAATTTCCCAATGAATACTTGAGCATTGAGTTGAACTGCTTTGTCGCACTCATTCTGTCGCAGGCAAATTTGCTGTCGGTAATCACAAGGTCGATATTCTTAAATTTTGCTGAAGCGGCCATGATTTCCTTTGCAAGACGCTCGCTGTCCTTGTCACCGCACAGATACGGCATACTGATAAGGACCTTTGCCTTTCCAGATGCCTGATTGTTTACAAGCCCGCCGCCCATTGCAGGAAGCTCTGACTTGTTTGTATTCGGGATATTGAATGATGTGGTATTAAAGCTCTTTGATCCAGTCGCCTTTGCAATCTGATCAACGCGTGAATAGACTTCCGGAACTGAGTTAAAGGCATCGACAAACTGGAATTTGTTTGATGAGTCAATGAAAACTGCAGCAGGAAGTTTTACGGCAGAGCTTGAAATTCCAGCCTGTGTCATGTACTTCTGCAAAAGGGCACGGTTTTCTGAAGCATTCTGAATGGCTGCATACTGACTGATTCCAGCCCTTATGGCTTCTGTCTTTACGTTGTCCCTTACGCTGTTTCCGTTCTTGTCACTGGCATCAACGAAGAAGAAATCAACATCATTGAATTTATTTGAATAAACCTCCAGTACGTTGAATGGATAACTGTAGCTTTTGCTTCCATCATAGAAGACCAGGACCTTGGGCTTTCCAGATGCAACATTGTCCTTTATGCTTCCGTCCGCCATCGTAAACTGGGTTTTGCTCTGGTTCTGTTTCTTGAAATAATTGCCCGAAAAGTTTTCAATCAGATTGAATTCCGTGTTGTAGACAAGACCGCACTGTATACCGAAATTCAGTCTTGCATCAGCCTGTGATGTTGTATCCGGGGTATATGAGAAGTCTTTTCCCGAGACAAGAGGCTGACCTCCAAAAGTCATTGCCACATTCTTTGGAATTGTAAAGTTGAATGTATAGGTCTTGGTTCCTGACAGTGTCCTTGTAAAAGGCAGCTTGTTGATTTTT
>JAGADS010000356.1 GCA_017613485.1 Treponema sp. | reverse complement strand
ACCCTTGGAAGCAGACTTGGCTTTCTTCTTCTGTCAGCGGGTTGTGCAATCGGACTTGGAAACGTATGGCGATTTCCTTATATTACTGGAAAATACGGTGGAGCTGCCTTTGTATTGATTTATCTGGCATTCCTCGTGATCCTGGGATTACCGGTAATGATCTGCGAATTTACTGTTGGACGTGCCTCACGCAAGAGTGTCGCAGGTGCATTCCATGAGCTTGAGCCAAAGGGCACAAAATGGCACTGGTATTCAGGATTCGCGGTTGCAGGAAACTACCTCCTGATGATGTTCTATACTGTTGTCTCCGGATGGTTCCTCAAATACTTCTTTGAGACGGTCAGCGGAAAATTCACGACCATGACACCGGATCAGATCGGGGATGCTTTTGGTGCCACCGTGGGGGATTACAAGACACTGCTTATCTGGATGGTTGTCGTAATCGTAATCGGTTTCGGAGCATGTCTGCTTGGACTCAGGAAGGGTGTCGAGCGCATCACGAAATTCATGATGTCTGCCCTGTTCATCATCATGATCGGCCTTGCAATCTATGTGGCGACAATTCCTGGAGCACTTGAAGGCTACAAATTCTACCTGAAGCCTGACTTTACGGCCCTTGTAAACGGAAACGGTGCCGACGGACATGGAATAGCTGATACAATCTACGCTGCCATGGGTCAGGCATTCTTTACTCTGAGCCTTGGTATCGGTTCAATGGAAATCTTCGGGTCATATATAGGAAAAGACAATTCCCTGACTGGAGAGTCACTGCGTGTAATCGGTCTTGATACATTTGTTGCAATCTGTGCCGGACTCATCATCTTCCCTGCCTGTGCTGCCTTTGGTGTTCAGCCTAGCTCTGGAGCAGGTCTTGCATTTGTATCACTTCCAAACATATTCAATGCCATGGGACCTGTTGCAGGACGTGTTGTAGGAGGATTCTTCTTCCTGTTCATGTCATTTGCGGCTCTTTCAACTGTAATCGCGGTGTTCGAGAACATTGTTGCATTCCCGATGGACAAATTCGGCTGGAGCAGGACAAAGTCAGTTCTTGTAAACTTTGTCGCACTGATTATCCTTTCAACTCCTGCCGCACTGGGTATGAATGAATGGTCAAACATCCACTTCGGCTCCCACATCGGCTCTATTGATGCACTGGAAGACTTTATCGTAAGCCAGAACCTTCTGCCAATCGGATCGCTGGTATTCCTCTGCTTCTGTATGCACAAGCGTGGCTGGGGCTGGAAGAATTTCATTACCGAGGCCGATACAGGCACCGGCATAAAATTCCCCAAGTCAAAGATCATTCAGTTCTACCTGAAATGGCTTGCCCCGATCATCATACTTGCAGTATTCGTTGCAGGATACCTGGACATCTTCGGAATCCTGTAAAAAGGTATTGTCACACGGATTCGTCCGTGTGATTTTTATTATATTAATTTTCATCAGACAGTATTGATATTTTTGTCACACGGATTCGATTTTACTACGTAAAATCTTTAAAGGATTAGTGGGCTTTGTCAGATAGCACTTGTCTTGTAAATTTATTCTGACAGATATTGGTTCATCAGAATGCCAATCAGTCTGTACGAAAGTAAGCTAAAGCAAAACCTCACATCCCCAAAAAGGAAACAACGTAGTTGTTTCGAATCCGTGTGACAATTACCTAACTCAAATCGTGGTGGGCAGGATGTTCTTGATGTCCAGCTTGCCGTCGGTTAACGGGGCCTTGTACAGGCGGTCCTGATAGTAGATTTCTACCTCTTCCATGAACGTGCTTCCTGGAGCGGCATACAGGCTTGCTGATTCAATGACACCGTCCTTCCATGAAATGTCCATGCTCAGGTTTCCCTTTATTGCGACATTCTTAAGGCTTCCGTCCTTCCATTTTTCAGGGAGTGCAGAGAGAAGCTCAATCACAACCACACCATCCACAATCTCACTCTGAACAATCATCCTTGTCATGGCGGCAAGAGTTCCGAAGTTACCGTCAATCTGGAACGGAGGATGCCTGTCCAAAAGATTGGAATATGTTGATTTCTCAAAAAGCTCCTTGATGCATTCAGCGGTTTTTTCCTTGTTCTCAAGCGATGCCCAGAAGTTCATGATCCATGCCTGAGACCATCCAGTCTGCCCCGAGCCATTCTCCACTCTTTTTTCGATTGTCTTTTTTGCGGCCTGCGCAAGTTCCGGCGTGCGGTGAACGTTGATGCTGTTTCCCGGATACAGTCCGTACAGATGGCTAATGTGGCGGTGTCCAGGCTCTGTTTCCGTGCATTCAACCGGCCACTCGCGGATTGTTCCGTCCTCCTTTACAACAGGTCCCTCTATTTTCTTCAACAGTTGGCGGAGTTCAAGCACCACAGGATCAGTCTCAAGCTTTCCCAGATCAAGCGCAGAGTCAATCGTAGCCTTTACAAGATGCTCAAGAATCCTGTTGTCCATGTCACAGCCCGCGGATAGAGCACCCTTTTGACCGTCAGTCAGGGAATAGGTGTTCTCTGGAGAAACGGTCGGAGAAACCACAAGATACTTACCGTCTTTGGAAGGCACAAGAGTATCCTGGAAAAACTCACATGCACGAACCATGTACTTGAAATTTTTCTTAAGGAATTTTTTATCCAGTGTGTACTCGTAATAATCGCGTATATGAGTTGAAAGCCAAGCTGCACCCAAAGGCCAGTAGCTTCCCGGAATCCATGCCCCCTGTGGAGCCGTGTCACCCCAGATGTCGGTGTTGTGATGCATGACCCATCCGTCAGAGCCGTACATAATCCTTGCAGTCTGCTTTCCGTTCCTGTATGCCCTCTTTATCAAGTTGAACAGAGGCTTCTCGCATTTTAAAAGACGACACATTCCACTTGGCCAGTAATTCATCTCGGCGTTGATGTTCACGGTATAGCGGCTTCCCCATGCAGGGTTAATCTCATTGTTCCATATTCCCTGAAGTGTAGCAGGCAAAGTTCCAGGCTTACTGCTGCTAGACAAAAGAAGATAGCGTCCGTAATTCCAGTAAAGTTCTGCCAATGCAGGGCTCTCGGGATATCTGGAAAGAAGCTCATCAGTTGGAATCGAAAGCTCCTCCGCTCCATTTTCCTTTAGTCCCTCCGTAAGGTTCATGGTGATTTTCTTGAATTCCCTGGAAGACTCGCTTACATGCATTGACTTCATGTTCTGGTATACACCGCTTGTGGCAAAGCAGATTTTCCTTAGGGCACGGTCGGTACAGAAACGCAAGAGTCCCCTGTTTCCACGGTGAAGGTTTCCGCACTTCTTTGCATAATGCTTTTTCCTGTATGCAGTCTGAATGTCCACAAACAGAGTTGCGTCGTCTGCATCCTCTACGATAATTGAACCGCCCTTTGCATGGACAGTTCCCCCGGAAGAAACAGCCGTTGCCATGATTGTAAAAGGAATGCCATGCGAATCCTGCATGATCAGTGTATCATCTTCTATAGAATAGTAGCGTCCTGTGTAAATGCCCCTGTCCAGATATGCTCGGAAATTAATGCTCTTTGGGGTATTGGCGCTAAAGTGAATCATTATCACATCCATGGTCTTAGAGACAAAAACCTCGCGTGTATAGCTTATGCTGCTTCCCCTTGTGTTTCTGGCAAAAATGGCAGTGCTGGGGACGCTTGTCTCCGAGCTGAACGAAGTCGTGGCAATTGCAGTCTCCAGATCCAGTTCGCGGCGGTATGCGGTACAGTTCTGGAATTCAAGACCTGAGTCCGGCATGGGGCCTGTGATTCCGGGGTTCTCGCGTGTGTAGCAGTCTATGTGGAGTTCTCCCGCTGTCTGATAGGCGGCCTGTTCTGAGGGGGTTCCTGTCATTGACTCAAATGCAAGCTCCTGTGCTTTTTGAATCTGCCCCTGTGAAATGTATTCCCTGATTTTATTAAGGTTTTCCCTAGAGCTCCGGTTATTGCGGTCCTGCCTGCATCCTGACCATACGGACTCCTCGTTCAACTGAATGATTTCATGTCCAGGCCGTCCGTAAACCATTGCACCAAGACGACCGTTTCCCACAGGAAGTGCCTCGTTCCAGTCCTTAGCAGGCTGTTTGTACCATAATGTATTCATCTATATATCCTCTCAATTTTAAAGCCGTTTCCTTATTCTAGCACACATCCCCCTCTTGTGCCACATATTTTTTTTGACATTTTTTTCGAAAAAAACTTGTTTTATATGAATTATTGCACTAATATTTATAGTGTGGAGAGTTTTTAAAAGTCAGCCCCTTTTTTTGTGAGGTTTTGCCATGAAAAAACTTTTAGGACTTTTTGCTTTAATCTTCTGTGTGTCTTTTGTGTCATGTGACTTGTTTTCTCTTTTCAATAAAACCGGCGACCTTACATTCTCGATTTCCGTTGACGATGCCGTTCAGGCTGCAAACTATCATGCAGAACGGGCAGATACTGACGACCTCACAGGATATTATACTTTCCTTGTCCAGATAAAAAGCAACGAGGGATACAACGACTGGCAGATTAAGACAGTGCGTTTTGACGGTACAGAAAATCAACCTGGTGGAGTATCAGGTGATTTTAATACATCAGGGCAATATCTTACGGATAATAAAGTTGAATTTACCTTTGACTATGTTCCGATAAACCAGACCTATAAAGTAATGTTCGACATGTTCCTTAAAAAAGACTCAGAAAACACCTCCCCCCATCTGGTTTTATCCGGTCATTCCGATGGAATCGAAGTCGACCCCTACGAGGCAACCACTGTCCCGATAGAAATGAAGAAATTTACCCAAAGCCCCATTTCCCTGAAGCTGGAATATGAGGATGGAGGGACAAACAGCTTCGAGAAACCCAGCTCAATAGTGTCTGACCCCACACAACCAGATTATCCTATTAGTTTACAGTTGTTCAAAGAATATGGGAAACTTTGGCATAGAAATGGTACTACGGTTTACCCACTGGAAGATGCTTACTATGAAATTGATTCTGAATCAAATTTCCCTGATTCATCATACAGGTTTTCATTGCCGTATACAGTCAGGTGCGGTGAAACAAGTTTGAATTATTCGCATGATTTCACTTTCGATGGCAACCATCATTCTATAAAAGATTTCCTGGCAAACTATACATTCCCTGTATCCACGGATTCTAGCGATTCTACAATTAAATCAGATTGGAAAACAAGGATATCTAAGGATGGCTTTACATTTGAAGAAAAGCTTCCCCCATTTGAATACCAATCAAATGATGAGGTTATAAGCGGACATTTTTCCGGGGCATTGAAATTCAACAAAAAGAATTATGACGGTGGATCTGCGTTTATTTATTACACAATATTGGATGACTTTTTTGGTAATTTTTCCAGCAATTCATCAATTGCCTTGGTTTTAACGGTTAAAGGCAACAATCCCGATCCAACTTCAAATCAGTTATATTATAAAATAGATAACGAAGTAAACTATGTAAATAACCCAACGAATCTTGGAACAGCTCTTTTCAATGGCAATCACTGCATAAATCATGCTCCTGGTGAAACACGCTTTGTGATTCCTATTAACAAAGTTAATCCAAGTCAATACCTTTTATTGTTCATAGATAAAAACTCGTCTCAAGACTCAATAGATTATAATTTTGACATCAAATTTTATGTTTTCCCAGAATCAATGAATGCTTTTGTTTTTGACGTGGCTGATCCAAACTTTAATAAACAGTACCGCTACCAGATAGACGAGGACTGGACAGGTTCGTCTTTAAGCAATGGTGATAATTGTCATGCTAAGCTTCAAGGAGTAGTCTGTTATTATAATATGTCAAACAATAGTTTTTCTTTGGCAAACACAGGTTTAACTGGTGAATTATACTATAATGATCCAGACAACAATTATGATTTCACACCAATTACGCACAGAGAAGAAGAATCCCCTGACACCAAAAAATTTTTCAATACAGAATCGTTTGTTTACGGTGAGGATGAACCTAGCTATAATTTTGTCTTTAAGAATCTTATAAACTTGAAACCTAATATGCGAGTCAAATTTTTGTGTCACATCCCATATAAAGGAGCAGATACTTTGGTGGTAGCCAGAAAGGAAAATCTCTCAATGCAAAAAGATTGATATTTTCTTCCAGTTCATTTCCCTTATTCACTCCCACTTGTCATATAAAGGAATTTCGTAGAAATCCCGAATTCGCGTGACAATCGATCACAGTTTCAACACCATCACACCAGCTTCCATTAAAAAACTCACATTTTTTTCAAATTTCTTTCCAAAAAATTGTTAAAAATGACATGTCTGATACTATATATATAGTATGGGAAAATAATATCTCCCTAACAAAATTATCTAAAAAGGAGAATTTCTATGAATTTAACAGAGAATACTCAGAGAGAGTACAAGGACAGGCTATTCAAGGCAATCTTCGGACGCGACACCGATTAATGATAATTCGTAATTCGTAATGCATAATGCGTAATTATCTTTTTCCATACATATTGTATTACATGAATGT
>JAGADS010000355.1 GCA_017613485.1 Treponema sp. | reverse complement strand
CTACTATATGACAGCAATCAAGCCACATTCAAAGGGTGCTCCTGAAGATGGCGATGTCTCAAAGGCAAAGATTTTCAGTTCTGCCGATGAGGTAAGGCTTGCTGCATCAAGCGGTGCAATCGAATGGCAGGCACTTATCCGTGTACCAAAGAATATTCTTAACAAGTGCGTGCATAACGATTCAGAGCCTGATTCAAAATACCTTGCTACATCGGCAGGACGCCTTGCATTCAACGAGGCAATGCCACCGGAAGTAGACTATTACAACGAACAGCTTGGTGACAAAGAACTCCGCAAAATGATTGAGCGTGTTTACCATACTGATCAGGCAAGTGACAAAAAGGTAAAGGCTCTTGTTCAGGATAAAATCAGCTTTACAAAACTGACTGACGAGATTCTTTCTGAAATTGTTTCTGATAAAAAACTCGTTGCAAAAATCAATGCAGTATATAACCGCTCAGTGCCAATGACAGAAGAGCAGGTTCGCAAGATTGTAAACGATCTGTATAATTCAGACCGTTCATGGCTTACAATCCAGATGCTTGATGACATTAAGGCAACAGGCTATAAGAATGCAACTTTCTACGGTGCAACTCTTTCTATGGATGATATCTTGATTCCGGATGAAAAGAAAGACATCGTTGACAAGACAACTGCAATCGTAAACAAGATTATTCAGGATCACGGAAAGGGTGCCATCAGTGAAAAGGAAAGACGTGAAAAGTCAATCGCTGAATGGTCAAAGGCCGGTGATGAGCTTACAGACACCATGTACAAGAAGCTTGCAAACGACAAGGATGGTTTCAACACCATTTACATGATGGCAAACTCTGGTGCCCGTGGTTCCAAGAAGCAGATATCACAGCTTGCGGCTATGCGTGGTTTGATGCAGAAACCTAACGGAGAAATCATTGAGCTTCCGATTAAGGCTAACTTCAAGGAAGGTCTTTCTGTTATCGAATACTTCATCTCTTCAAACGGTGCACGTAAGGGTCTTTCTGATACAGCTCTTAAGACAGCTGATGCAGGTTACATGACACGCCGTCTTGTAGATGTTGCACAGAATGTTGTGGTTAACGAAGAGGACTGCGGTACAATCAACGGTATTGACTATACGGCAATCAAGGACGGAGAAACCGTTATTGAAAGCCTGGCTTCACGCATTGCGGGTCACTTCTCCATTGAGCGTGTTCTTGACCCTGTAAACGGTGAGCTTCTTTGTGATGTTAACCAGTACATCGATGAAAACCTTGCTGACAAAATTGACAAGGCTGGTGTAGAAAAGGTAAAGCTAAGAACGGTTCTTACCTGCGAAAGCAAATATGGAATCTGTGTAAAGTGCTATGGAAAAGACCTTGCCCGCAACAAGATTGTTGAAATAGGAGAGGCTGTCGGTACTATCGCCGCACAGTCTATCGGTCAGCCTGGTACACAGCTTACTCTGCGAACATTCCATACTGGTGGTGCTGCTGAAACATCTGCATCTGACAACCACATCAAGATGAAGTATCCTGTTTACATTATGAGCATTACAGGTACACATGTTGATAAGCCTAACGGTGACTGGCTGTTTACACGTCGTGGTACCATGGTTGTTGCAAAACTGTTCAAGGAGTATCCGTTCAAGAAGGCAGACGAGGTTCTTGTACAGAACGGCTCTCGTGTGCGTAAGGACAACCCGATTCTCAAGCAGGGATCAAAGGAAGTTCTTGCTTCTGACAACGGACGCATCATCATAAAGGACAATGTAATTTATCTGGTAAGTAACGACCAGAAAGTTGAGATTTCCAACGGTTCAATTGTATATGCCGATTTCACAAAGAGCGGTACTGTGGCAGCACAGAATGTTCCAGTCGGTGAATTTGATCCGTTCAATGAGCCTATTATTGCTGAAGTTTCAGGTTATGTTCATTTTGAGGATGTAATTGCTGGAGCAACAGTTGAGGAACGTGAGACACTGGATAAGAATACCGGTAAAAAGATGGTTGAACGCCGTATTACTGATCTTCATCTGGATGTAAAGCAGCCACGCATAATTATCCGTGACGAGGAAGCAGGAGAGGAAGTCGGTTCATATCACTTGCCTGTCGGTACAACACTCAAGGTTGATGACAAGCAGTGGGTTGATGCCGGTGTTACACTGGGTACACTTCCAAAAGAAGGAACCAAGGCTAACGATATTACTTTGGGTCTTCCACGTGTTTCTGAGCTTTTTGAAGGCCGCAAGTCAAAGAACCCGGCTGTTATCTCAAAGATTTCAGGTCTGGTAAAATTCGGAAAGGTCGTAAAGGGCAAGAGAACAATAATTGTCACAAGTGATTATGGCAAGGAATATTCACATGCAGTTCCGATGAACAAGCGTCTTCTTGTTCGTGACGGAGACCAGGTTGAAGCCGGAGAGCCGTTATGCGACGGAGCAAAGGATCCGCATGATGTTCTTGCTGTTCTTGGTGAAAACGAATTGCAGAACTTCCTGCTCAATGAGATTCAGTCTGTTTACCGCTCACAGGGTGTAACAATCAACGATAAGCACATCGGTACAATTATCCGCCAGATGCTTAAGAAAGTTGAAGTTACAAAAGTGGGTGATACACGCTTTATCTACGGACAGCAGGTGGACAAGTATGCATTCCACGAGGAAAACAACCGCGTGATTCAACAGGGTGGTGAACCAGCCATCGCACGTCCTATGTTCCAGGGTATTACAAAGGCAGCTTTGGCAACAGATTCCTTTATCTCAGCCTCTTCATTCCAGGAGACGACAAAGGTTCTTACAAATGCCGCCATTGCCGGAGCAGAGGATCGCCTGCACGGTCTTAAGGAAAACGTGATTATCGGTCACATGATTCCGGCAGGAACCGGTATGAGGCAGTATCACAACGTCAAGCTTTCTGACTCTTCTGCATCCGACCTTGATGCCAAAATGGAGGAAATCCTTGAGCTTCGCAGACAGGAAAAGATTCTTGAGCAGCAGGCAGAGGAAATGTCCATGGGTGTCGCCGATATCGGAGAAGAAGACTAAAAAAATGGCTGAAATTCATGTGATTCGGTCAAATTCCCTTGACTGAATCATGTGAAATTCGGTATAGTATTAGCACTTGTTATTTTGTCAATATTGTCCGAGGTGCTGCTCGGCAAAAAAATAAGGAGAATAGGCCGATGCCTACAATAAACCAGTTAATTCGTAAGGGTCGTCAGTCAGCGGCTAACAGGACTAAAGCTCCCGCGCTTCAGTCATGCCCGCAGAAACGTGGTGTTTGTACACGTGTTATGACAATGACACCAAAAAAACCGAACTCAGCTCTTAGAAAGATTGCTCGTGTTCGCTTAAGTAATGGAATTGAGGTTACTGCATATATCCCTGGAATTGGACATAACCTGCAGGAACACTCAGTTGTTTTAGTACGCGGTGGTCGTGTAAAGGATCTTCCTGGTGTACGCTATCACATTATCCGCGGTACAAAAGATACTCTTGGTGTAGACGGACGCAAACGTGCCCGCTCAAAGTATGGTGCCAAGAGACCTAAGGCATAATAAGGAGGCGAGACTATGGGAAGACATAAGAAATCAGTTAATCGCCCAGTTATGCCGGACGAAAAATACAACAGCCCTGTCATCAGCAAGTTCATTACACGCATGATGCTGGACGGAAAGAAACAGGTTTGTACAAAGATTATCTATGATGCTCTGGACAAACTTAAGGGAAAGACCGACAAGGATCCTCTTGAAGTGTTCCTCAAGGCTTTGGACAACGTAAAACCAATGGTAGAAGTAAAAAGCCGCCGCGTTGGTGGTGCTACCTATCAGGTACCGATTGAAATCCGCGAGAGCCGCCGTGAAGCCCTTGCCATGAGATGGATGATCACTGCTGCACGCAATCGTTCAGGACATGGTATGGCAGAAACTCTGGCTGCTGAATTGCTGGATGCCTATAACAATACAGGTACCGCATATAAGAAGAAGGAAGATACCCACAAGATGGCAGAAGCCAACAAGGCGTTTGCACACTACAGATGGTAGGATTCAGCTTCTGAAAAAGAGGAACTGTTGCTCCGTAAAGGACGATGGTTCCTTTTTTTTTTGCTCTTAATGCAGATGATTAAAAGACGTACAGAACTGTATGAAATCCTGTTTTGGAAGTGGTTTGGAGAAATAGAATCCCTGAAGATAGTCGGCTCCCATTTTTACCATAAGGTCTTTTTGAGCCTTAGTTTCAACACCTTCAACAAGAATCTTTTTATTCAATTCCTTTATCATGCGGACTGTGTTCTGCAATATAATAAGTGCAGGCTGTGATTTTTCCGCCTCCCACAAAATAGTCTTGTCAATTTTAATGATGTCAAAATCCATGTTAAAGATATAAGATGCGTTTGAGTATCCTGTTCCATAATCATCAAGAGAAAAAGAAAAACCGGCTTTGTGCAGGTCTATTATAGTCTGCTGGAAAGTGTCACGGCTGTTGATTGCAGCACTTTCGGTAATCTCTAGATTAATTGAGTGTGGTTTCAAATTATAGTGATTTAATGTATTAAGGAAAATCTGCGACAGCTTTTTGTTGCTGCATTGTATTGTTGAAAGATTAACCTCAAGGAAATCAATTCCAAGTCCGTTAAGCTGCTCGTCAGAAAACATCTTGCATGCTTCCTCAAAAACAAACTGACCAATTGCAACTATTGAGCCGTTTTTCTCTGCAATCGGTATGAATTCTTCTGGAGAGATAAAACCGAATTCCTCGTCATGAAGACGGGCAAGCGCTTCTGCACTGTGGATTTTATCTGCATGAACATCCCAAATAGGCTGATAGTAAACCTGAAAAAGGTTATTGTCGAGTGCATAGGAAATGGTGTTCTGTATAGCCTTTACCCTCTGCATGAAAGAAAGCTGCTCGCGTTTGATGATAGACACTTTTGAATTCTGCTTGATTCCGTTAGAGTCCACAATCGTGACGATGTTCTCAAGTGAGTTGACATCTGCCGGTATGTCTATATCGCATATTTGTGTCTCAAGGCTCAGTATTACATCCTTGTGCAGCCAGTCTGTGGAAAAGCGGTTGGAAAGATAAGTCAGAATCTGGTCTGCCTTTTTAAGTTTCTGACCATATAGGATTATTGCAAAATTACCGTTGTTGCAGTCATAGACACAGTCCTCGCTTGTAATCAAAACCATCCATTGTGCGATTGACTTAAGGATTTCCTGCATATAGGCATATCCGAATGTCGACATATAATATTCTTCATTCAATAGCTTGATTATTATGAGTTTGTAGGAGACTTTATTTTTAAGAAAATTCATGTTGTCCAGCAAAAAAGTATTGCGGTTGTAGACTCCAGTAGTTATGCTGAAAATCTCGCTGGGATTATCCACGGTAATAAGAAGGCATAAGGTCATTGTAATCTGTACGAAACATTCAATTAAATATCTTGGATGTACAAATTGAACAATCGTAGATATCAGTATGATTAAAGTAAAAGTTGTCAGAAGAAGCAGCCGGCTCAATGACAGCGTGGAGCGGAATCGTATGATCAATGCAAGACAAAGGATCAGATAAAGCAATGCGGTTAAGTATAATGGAACTATAAGAGGTCCTTTTGTGTAGTTGAGGTATTGGTCAATTGTAAAGACCAGATGCGTAAAGGGATTAGTGACCTGCAGAACTAAAAGAATAAGATAGGGAACAAAAATCAAATTGATCTTTTTATTGTGCCTCTTGATGATGCCGGTCAAATCAAGAATATATATCGTAAAAAGAACAGGTAAAAAAGTGTGTGAGATAAAATATAATAAATTAACGATGTTGGAAAGAATCCAAAGATTCGTGAGATGATTGTTGATAGTATAGGCACCGATAAGATCGCAAACAGTTGTT
>JAGADS010000354.1 GCA_017613485.1 Treponema sp. | reverse complement strand
CGTAAAGATTGAGGTACGCAACAAGGCAGAGCTCACTGCTTTTGAGTACAAGCGCATTCATGACAAGGTTACACGTGCCCAGCAGTACAAATCTGTCGAGGAAGGCCTTGCACAGCTTCTGGACGATTCTGAAGGAGCAGGCCTTGGTCTTGTAATCATGATTCTTGTCCTCAAGAAAATCGGTCTCACCGACGAAAACTATCAGGTCCTGAGCGAAAACGGAGAGACTATCACAAGACTCATTTTGCCGTTCAGCAAGGAAATGCAGGACAATATAACCGAGCTTTCAGAAAACTTTGTAAAGCTGATTGACGGACTTCCAGAATTCCCGGAGAACATAACCGAAGTAAACCGTGTCATAAACGATCCCAACAGCAAGATGAGCGATATTGCACAGAAGATATCCAACGATGTTTCACTTACCGCCGAGCTTCTTCGCATGGTCAACTCAGCCGCCTTTGGTCTTGCAAGTCCATGCCATTCAATTGGAGAAGCAGTAAAACTTGCAGGTCTGCGTGGAATCAAGAACATCCTGTTCTCTATCGGTTCAATTCAGGCATTACCTGGTAGTGAGGATGAAAACGGAAAGGCACTCTGGGATCACTCTTATTGTGTCGCATTCTACTCATATAATCTTGCCCGTAGCCTTTGTCGTGGAGCCAATGAGAGGGCACTTATAGACGACAGCTATGTATGCGGCCTTCTGCATGATATGGGTAAGCTGGTTTTTGAGAATGCTCAGTCAGATACAATGGAACAGATTTACAAGCAGTGTGAGGAGCACGGTGTAAGCCCCATACTTTTTGAACGCATGGTAGCCGGTGTAAACCACGGAGAAATCGGAGCAAAGATTGCGGAAAAGTGGAATTTCCCGCCTGTTATCGTCAACGTAATCCGCTATCACCACGAGCCACTGTCAGCACCCGAGGAATACCGCAAGCTTACTGGAATCGTTTATGTCTCTGATTTGCTTTCTCATGTGCACGAGGGAATCGTTGATTACAGCCAGTTTGAGCCTTCAATTCTCTCTGAATTCGGTGTTAATTCTGAGGAAGAGCTTCAGCAGCTCAGTGACCGTCTGCACAAGGCATTCATAAGGGATAAGCGCTAGTTCTGGTGTAAAGTCACTTCACCGGTAGACAGTTTTTTAATTGAACCATCCTCACATTCAACTTCAAGCTCCGCTTTGTCTGTAATGCCAAGCACTTTTGCATGATATGAGCCTTTGTCCTGACCGACGATGGGCGTTACCCTTATTGTCTTACCGTCAAGATACGAGCGTTTTTTGTATTCTGCGACAACATTTTTCCACGCTTCATTTCCACCGTCAAGATATTCAATGCAATTTGCCATGACCTTTGCAAGGAGCTGTGCCCTGTTGCAGTTTATTTTCCTGCTTGAATCAAGTATTCCACCGGCAGTGTCCTTGATTTCATCCGGAAGAGTAGAGCTTTCTGTGTGCAGGTTGATTCCTATGCCGATTACCATAGCCTGAATTTTTCCTGCATTCGGGGGACAATAGCCTTCGCTCAAGATGCCGCAGACCTTTTTTCCGTCAACAAAAACATCGTTTACCCATTTTATAGAGGTTTTTACATCAAGAAGTTCTTCCACCGCAAGAGATACTGCAACGGCAGATGATACAGTATAAAACGCGGGATTAATGACTTCGGACTTTGGAATATAGATGAACGAAAAATAAATGCCGTCGTTTTTTAGGGAATAAAAGCTCCTGCTTAACCTGCCATATCCAGAGCTTTGTGATGCAGATGCAAGGATTGTCTTGTGAAGTTTTTTCCCGGTTGAAGAAAGATTTCCCTCATCATCAAACAGCGGACCTGATTCATTCAAAAGTGCTTTGAGCCTTGTGCTTGTTGAGTCAACGGATTCTGCTATAAAAACTTTTTCATCTTCAAGTTGAATTTTACCATTTGATTCTTCCCTAAGGAATTCAAGAAAAGAAACAGTGTTGAAGTCTTTTTCGGTTGAAGGCACAAGTGTCATTTTTTACCCAGCGGTGCAAATGATTCAGCAGGCATTGTGTAGACGATTCCGCTTCCAGGCTCAGAAAGGCATTCAAGATTCTGGATTGCATTCATCACCTTTTCCTTGATTGAATGCTCAACCACAATAATAAGCATTTCCTTTTCGGGAACAATGTGCATTCCAAAAAAACGCTCATCATCCTCGCGGGCAGTTCCACGTGCGTTGATTACAGTTCCACCGCCTGCACCAGCTTTTCTGACCGCATCCATTACATCATCTGCAAATCCCCTGTTGACTATCACGTTGATTACGTCGTGTGTGAAATTCTGGCTCATGTCTGTTTCCCCCTGTTCGATTTCAAGACCTTCTTTCCTGTGAAGTGAATCTGTGGCTACGGTAAAAATACAGCCTGTATGTTTTTTTTCATTTGAAAGTCCCTGAATTATGCTGTTCCTGATTTTCTCTTCCTGTGAGCGCTGGCATACTGTATAGACAACATCCTTTGCGCTGTCAATTCCAAGAGCGGCTACAATGGAGTTGGAGCTTATGCCCCGCCCCTTGAGTGTTGTACCGCCAAAGCTTCCTGCCTTTACAGCAGAACCTGTCACAAGCTCCTGTTTCCCGTGCGAGACTATGGACACAATCAAAGCAAAATCTGTCATGCGGCCTCCGTTTTCTTTATTCTGCGTAATTTGAATTTATATGATATTCCAAGAATCTGAATTGCAATAAGGGGAGTCATGGCAACAAGAGCAATAACACCAAAGGCATCGGTAACAGGATTTCCTCCAGATGCACTTGAGGCACCCAGGGTAAACGAGAGTATGAACGTGCTAGTCATGGGACCGCTTGCAACACCGCCTGAATCGAATGCAACAGCCGTAAACATCCTGGGGCAGAAAAATGTAAGCACAAGAGCAATGGCATATCCCGGAACAAGGATGAACCACAGGTTAAATCCCAAGAGTCCGCGTACAACACTTAGAGACACGGAAACCGCAACACCCGCAGAAAGAGCAGTAAGCATAGCCCTTCGACTTATGTTTCCGCTGGAAAGATCCTCTACCTGCTCCGTAAGAACCCACACGGCAGGCTCGGCACACACAACGATGGCACCAAAGAACAGGGCAGACAAAACAAGCAGGACCGTGTAACCGGAGAATCCCCCCTGAGCAAGGGATCCCAGCTTCATTCCCAGGGTCTGACCTGCATCCATGAAACCGCCGTTCACACCAAGCAGGAAAAGCGATAGCCCCACGAAACTGTAGGCAAGACCAAGAACCGTCCTTCGTATCTGACCTTTGGGCAATTTGAGGAGGGTAATCTGAAACACTGCAAACATCACAAGGAGAGGAAGAAGTGCAAGAGAGACTTCCTTCAGCACATGAGGAACAAGCCCTAGGAATTTCGCAGCGGCACCGATTTTACTTACTGCCACATCAGTCGCTTCCACCTGAGCATTTGCATTTCCTGAATTTATAAGGCCGTACACGCACACAGCCGCAATAGGACCTATTGAAGCGATGCCTGTTAAGCCGAAAGAATCCTCCGAGCTGTCATGATGATTTTTCTTGTCTCCCGAACGTACAGCCGCAACACCGACACCCAGTGCCATGATGAATGGAACCGTCATGGGACCTGTAGTAGCACCCCCGGAATCAAACGCCACAGCCTGATATTCCCTGGGACACAAGAATGCAAGGGTAAACAAAAGCACGTAGGCAATAATCAATACAACAGAAAGCGGCCAGTTGAGCATTGTCCTCAAAAGCCCCAGAGTCATGAAGACAGCAACCCCGGAAGCAATCATAATCACCATTGCCCAGCGGTTGACAGAAGAAACAACTTTCTGAATCTGACCTGCAAGCACTTGGACATCAGGTTCCGCCACAGTCACCATAAAGCCAATGACAAAGGACGCGCCAAGCAGAAGTGCAAGATTTCGTTTAGAGGTAAGGGAAGAGCCTATTTTCTCGCCGATTGGAAGAATGCCTATGTCCACACCCTGCAGGAAAAGCGTAAGCCCCAGCATAAGTAAAATGCCGCCGATTATAAAACGGACAATCAACTCACCTCCAAGCGGAACCACAGTAAGCCCCAGAAGGAGGACAAGCGCCATTATCGGAAGTACGGATAAAACAGTTTCCTTTAGTTTTTGAAGAAGATTCATTTATCTTTTTTATTAAAGTCTATTTATAGCAGTTCCAGCCTTTTTCTCGGATACCGTCTACCCATTTTTTTGCAAGAGCCTTAGCTTCCTCAAGATTGTGATCACGGTAATTTCCACATTCAATTTCGGTGGCAGCGGGAATCTCCTTGTCCCAGACAGCAACCTTGGAAAGCACGTTCACAAAATGACCTGCGACAGCCTCTTCGTCCAGGTCTCCCCAGACAGTAAAATAAAAGCCAGTGCGGCATCCCATTGGACTAAAGTCGATTACACCGGGCATTTCATCGCGTATGTATTCTGCAACCAGATGCTCCAGAGTATGAATGGCACCTGTGCCCATGAACTCTTTGTTTGGCTGGCAAAAGCGGATGTCAAATTTTGTAACGACATCGCCTTTCTCTCCTATTTTTTTAGCGGCAACCCTCACAAACGGAGCAGTTACCTTTGTATGATCAAGATTAAAGCTTTCAACATTGTATTTTTTCTCTGTATTTTCTGCCATTTTACACCTCTTCGATCATTCTACATTTTTTGAAATAAATAGTCGAGGGGAATTTGCATCCACCAAATCATACATTACAAATCTGCTATGAAGAATCTTTTTACGGATGATTTTTTATATAATCATCTATGCTGTCCAGAATATAGTTTTTCCCCTGCGTATGAAGAATTTCGGAATTGTTTGCAAGATAGGAAAGCACTCCTTTTTTTTCGAATGTATCAGCAATATCAGTGCTCACAAGGTTTTTCGCTGCCGCATATTCCTCAATGCACCACGAAAGCCAAAATGTCAGATCATCAGTTTCCATTCTGTTCCTCCGCATACATCTCATACAAGGCGACCCAGCCTAAGTTCCAAAGTTTTGACTCTTCCTGACCAAGCAATCGTGCGGTTTTGGTTTTGTAAAATTTTGCGATGGCTTGAACTGGCAGAATATGTTCATTGCGGCAAATATAATCACAGATTTTTGAGACTTTATATGGAATAAAAATATGCACATTCTTTTGAGTGATTTCTGGAATCATACACGAATCTCCTTTTCAAAATGAAGCAGGTTCAGTGCTTTGTCTGTATGAAACAAGATTTGATCGACATAAACCCAAGTCCTAAGCTCAACTAGTAAAGTCTGCTTATCCATAAAGCCAGACTCAAATGCATTAAGGCTTGCGTAAACCCGGTCATTAGCAACAGCACCTTTTACAATGTCATAATCAAAAGAAAAATCTGGATCAGTTCGATTTGCTATTACAAAATCAAGCCATCGCTCATCAGGTTTTTTAAAATCCAGAACGTAATAATCTTTGTTATTCAAAAAATCATCCGGTACACTAAAAACAGAAACTGTAGCCTGTCCTTCTGTTTCCCTGCTAGTCTTGTTTACGGCCCATTTCTTTGCCTGCTCAACGCTTGTGGTTGTATAGAAACCCATTCCAAAATCAAGAGTATGAGACGATTTTCTTATTTCCGGTACACTGACAAGCATATTGCTTCCATGATAGAGATTAAGCATATTTTCAGTATAACATTTTTTCTTTGGCTATTCTAGCATTCAAAAGTAGACAGCCTTTTTTAACCGAATCGTACTCTGACCCTATTGTTTTTTGAGGTTCCTTTACCTCAGTTTTTTAATTCATATTCATTCCATTCGACTGGTATAGAAATAGTAAGGAGCTGAGCTTTTTTCCCACTTCCACGCTCTACAGTAATTAATAATGTTGCAGGAGCTCTTATTGCAAGCAAATCTTTCCAACTTATTTTGCTTTCATTTCCTGAAGAATCCATAAGAATTATTTCTTTAACGACATCCTTGGCTTTAAGACCTTTTTCTTCAAAAATAGATTTTTTTATCTTGAAACTACCGATTCTAACAACATCCTTCTTTTCTTCAAAAGCAATTGAACTTAACCATTCACCTTTGATGTTACAGGCAAGATTTGTGTGAAGATCCCCATTAACAAATGCCAGTTAAATTATTTTTTCCATTTTCTTATTTTTTATCTCGGCAAGAAGATCTTGCCATTTTTCTTTTAGTTCCTCCAAACGACCCTTAAAATAATCATTTTTGCGAATCCATCCAAGTTTCTCAATTTCATAATTTATTGTATAAATACAATCTTTCACAATTTGTTCCGCTTTATCCCAATCCGTATTAATACTCATGTTGTATTCATCAAGATATTTTTTTTCACAAGCAGTTAAATATCTATCACACCATTCCATATTTTTATAATTTTCGTATTTGTTGTAGTACTCCATTGCAATTTGCATAGCTGTTTCATAATCATTAGAATTAAGTGCTTTGTTATACTCAACAAGTCTTTCTTCGCTCTCAATATCCGCAATGTTACGGATTTTTACGGATTTCAGCTGTTTTTGTAATTCAAATGATGCATTTATTTTTTCACCAGTGATAAAATCCGCAAGAGTATACTCTTTTTCATAATTTCCGTAATAAACCAATACGATTTCCAATTCCTCTGGGATAACTATCTTTTCCAGATAATTGCAATTAGAAAAAAGTGTTCCCTTATTATCTGAAAAATTATCATAAAAATAAACTCGTCCTTTCGGGAAAATCAATGTTTTAAGATTGCTAGATTCGAAGACATGTCCATTACTCTCTAAATACTCTCCTTTATCTTTATCAAAAGAATTCCCAATTACACAGTCTTTTGGAATTGTAAATGATTCCAAATATGAATCATAAAAAGCACGTCCCATGAGAGTTTTAACAGAAGAAGGCAGATTAATACTTTTAACTTTACACCACTTAAATGTATCTGGTTTTATGGTTTCAAGTCCCTCTGGCAATCTAATAGAGGAAAATGAAGAATTAAAAAAAGCACTATAACCTATCTTTTTAACACAGTCTGGAATCCATAACCCTTCTATACCGGCTGTATCAATCCACCCCCAAAAAGCAGAATCTCCTATTGCTGTTACTGGTATTCCTTGAATTTTTGAGGGAATTTCAAGAACTTTACCTTTAAATTGTTTATCACCTTTAAAACCTGTAATCGTAACTTCAGTATAATCTTCATTCGCTGTAAATCTTAAATGCGATTCAGGAATAATCATACGTTCAGTATTTTTTTGAGCAAATAAGAATATCGACAAAAATACAAGAATAGCAGATAAAATGAGTTTTTTCATAGGAAGTCTCTCTTTTGTTAAACTGAATTTACGTCTAAACAGACTATAGAAAAGTAAATATACTTTTCTATATCAGAATAACAGTATTATTACTGATTGTCAACTTAAAAAACAGTAAATTCACTTATACTTTGGAACATGGGATTCAAAGAAAATTTGAGAGATGAAATTTCATACCAAGGTCTTATGGTAAAAGAACTTGCGGCAAAGGCAGGTCTTCAGCCAAGTAGTATCAGTAACTATCTCAGGGAAAACAGTTCTATCCCATCGGCAGACATTGCTGTAAAGATTGCGAAAGCTCTGAACGTTTCTGTTGAATATCTTGTGACAGGAACAGAAACAATACCACTAGCACCAGATGTTCGTATTATGGCAGATAAAATTTCCAAAATGTCACCCAGGGATCGTCGTTGTCTGGAAGCATTGGTCAACGCAATAGAAAAAGAAAACAAAAATCCTTAATAACATGATGATAAGGAATCTCCGTAATTTATGCGGATTTTTTTTTCGATGCAGTTTGATGGGAGCATATTTTTAATATGAAATATGGCGATTTTGTGATTTTTGACGCTTGAAAACATGGCGATTTTGTGATAAATCTTAAAATAATCCTAAATTTGCAAAAAATGGATTTTTTTTCGATGTCAGTTTGATGTTAAAATGTGCGGAATCGAAAAAAGTCAGGAATAAGAATCTATTCCTTTCAGGAATTCCTCCACATTCTTGTATTCAATGTCATTTGAAGCAATACCGGAGCCGCCCTTGTACAGTACGCATCGGCGGATTACTTTTCCATACATCTTCTCGGTATTTTTAATATTCTCTTCATTCAAAAACATAGCAATCCAGCCGGTAACATTCATCCCGAATAACGGAACCATGAATAGCGCGTTTTTTATCGTAGACAAAAAGGGCCCAAGCTGATGGAAACTATTTTGAAGGATGCAGTCAAAAGTGGTGCCAGAATGGTTATACTGGAAACCCAGACCTTCAATTACAAGGCAATTTCCTTTTACAAAAAGAATGGATTTGGAATTATCGGCTTTGACAGATACTGTTATTCCAACCGCGGGCCACAGGAGCACAACATGCGGCTGGAAATGGGGAAGATGCTGAAGTAAGGTGTTCTGTTCAAAAACTTTCTGCAATTTTCCTGTATATCTCCACGAGCCGTTCAAAAGACCATGCAGCATTTGCAGGGCTTGTGCTTGGAAGACATTCTGTTGTCAGGTTGAATTGGACTTCGTATTTTTCTTTGCAGAATTTATTCCACAAATTGTAAGCGGTTTTACCGGTGCAGAAAACTTTTGTGATTTTTGAATTGCTCAGGATTTCTGTAAAATCATTTGGCATGGCGTTCTTTATGCTTGCGTCACTGGCACCATTTATGTCACAGGAAGAAAGAACATCCCAGAGTGCTAT
>JAGADS010000353.1 GCA_017613485.1 Treponema sp. | reverse complement strand
TTTTTTGAAAGCTGGCCTGCATGACTCAGAGCCTCAAATGCCATTCCCCCTGTTAGTGCACCATCACCTATTACGGCAACAACCTTGTCATTCCTGCCCTGAAGCCTCCATGCCGCCAATAGTCCAAGTGCAGAAGAAATTGAGGAGGATGCATGGCCTGCGTCAAAAAAGTCATGGGGACTTTCTGAGATGCGTGTAAAGCCTGAAATACCGTCTTTCTGTCTTAGGGTTGAAAAAGAATCATATCTGCCTGTAAGGAGTTTGTGCGGATATGACTGATGGCTTACATCCCAGATAATGGCATCTTTTGGACTGTTAAAAACCCTGTGGAGTGCAATTGTCAGTTCAACAATCCCCAGATTGCTTGCAAGATGACCACCGTTTTTCCCTACAACATCAAGAATCTTTCGCCTGATTTCCGCTGCAAGGGCAGTCAGAGAGTTTTCTGGTAGTTTTTTCAAATCCTCCGGGGAATGAATGTTCTGCAACAACAAAGGTAATGCTCCATGATCAGGGTAAAAAAAAGACCGCAGTAAGTCCTAAAACAGACCGCGGTCTTTCATCGCATAATCATAAGAAACCAAAAGTTTACTTGCTCTTATGACGATTCCGTCTAAGCTTCTTCTTGCGCTTATGTGTCGCTATCTTTGCGCGCTTTCTTTTCTTACCACAAGGCACGATGATACTCCTTAAAATGTATAAGTATTACAATTATGAATATTTTATCCGTTTACGTCAAGTAGCTAATAGGAAAAAAATGAAATTTTTTACTCTTTAATCGCACTGTTACAGGGCTGTAAGGAAGGAATTCAAAAAAAGCAGTCCTTCCCTTGTCAGGGCATAGCTGTCTCCGCATGTTTTTGCAAGGTTCATTTTCTGCCAGTCATTCCAAAGGCCGTTTTCCTGTCCAAGTCTTTTTCCCAAGTCGCCATACCATCTGAGTTTTGAGAAGCGTTTCTTATACTCGATAGAATTTATTCCAGTCAATGTTCTCAACCCCATCATAAGATATTCGAATTCCTCTACTTCCAGGGGTAACATCTCTGTTTCCCTCGGAATTGATTCTTCTGCTATCGATTCTCCTGTCCAGAATTTATAGTAAAGCTCAATATTCCGTGTATTTGTGTAGCGAAAACCGTTTTTTCCTGAAAAATCATAGATACTTCCTGTTGCTCCGGCTCCAATACCTATGTAATCCTCCTGTTTCCAGTAAGCCATATTGTGAATGCTCTCATGTCCCGGTTTTGCGAAATTTGAGACCTCGTACTGCTCGTAACCATGCTCTTCCAGAATGTCACGTCCTGTAAGCCACTGCCTGTCTGCCTCTTCCTGATTCCATTCTTCACCGGATTCAATTCTCTGTGCAAGGGGTGTTCCTTCCTCTACCGTAAGTGTGTAAAGAGAAACATGCTCTGGTTCCCAATTAAGCATTTCATTTAATGACGATTCAAATTCTTTGGAAGATGAGTCTCCCAGTCCGGCAATGGCGTCAAGGTTAAGGTCCATTTTCCATTCAGACTTTACAAGATCAAGCGTGTCACGGCATTTTTTTGCTGTGCAGTGTCTTTTAACTCCCTGGAGTATTCTGTCATTCAACGACTGAATTCCCAGTGAAAGCCTGGTAACACCTGTTCCCTCCATGACAGAAAGATGCTCCCTGCTCAGTGTTTCAGGGTTCATCTCTACGCTTATCTCAAGTGGATTTTTTTGAGGAAAAAGCTGTTTTAAGCCAATTAAAAGACGTTCAAGCTGTCGTGGAGACAAAAGGCTTGGTGTTCCGCCTCCTATATAAATGGTTTTCCACGCAGTTAACCCTTTTTTTGATGAATAAAACCTGCTGTAATAATCAGCTTCTGCCAAGAGTGCGTCAATATACCTGTCAGAAATGCTTGAGGCGCATGGTATTGAAAAAAAATCACAGTAATCACACTTAGTCAGGCAAAACGGTATATGTACATATAAAGCGGGCATGCCTTGCATAAAAAACTAGAAAAACCTGAATTTCTTAAACGGGAAATACTCAAGGATTACTTTGCCCTTTATGCGTTCACCAGGAATGGTACCCCATAATCTGGAATCAAGGGCTTCTATGCGATTATCAGCCAGAACAAAATACTCGTCATCACCCAAAGTCATCGGAGCCATATTTCCGGCAGAACCAAGGCCGTCCCATTCAACAGGAACAGAATAAATCTGTATGCTGTACTCTTTTTCTGCCATTTCAAACTCAGAAAGATAGAGATTCTTATCCTGTGGCTTTACGTAAAGCATATAGTCCTTCATGTAAATCGTATCCCCTGGAAGAGCCATGACCCTGCGCACAGAAGGCTGACCTGTAAGACGGTCGGTATATCCGAATGGTTCAACCTGCTGAAAGGTGAAAAATGCCACTATTTTGTTCAGAACAGCGAGCAAAACCGGCTGTTTTTCATCATCAAGCCTTGATAGGTAGACAAGATCTCCCCGGTTAGGTGTACGGAAAAGCGGACTCACAAAAACCGCACTGTTTTTGGAAATATCAGGTGCCATTGACTCCGAGCGTACAAATACTGGAAAAAGAACCAGATTGCAGACAAGAGAAAGCATGATAATCAGAATAAATGTCACTGTAAGTGTTGTTGTTATGTTTTTCTTCCGGGATCTTCTTAATTCAAAAGAATAATCATATACATTCTGCTTCATTGTAACTTTATATTATCATATAGGTTAAATGGTTGCAAGGTTATTTTGCAGAATAACTCTAGACTTTTAGCCGATAAGAAGTTATAGTAGAGAGATGGATGGAAGTCGAAAGATTATTGCACAAAATAAGAAGGCATTCTTCAACTACAGCATAGATGATAAGCTGGAATGTGGGATTGTGCTGCAGGGAACGGAGGTAAAATCAGTAAAGGCCGGTTCGATTTCATTTGCAGACAGTTTTGCATTTATAGAGAAAGGCGAAGTATGGGTGCAGAATATGCAGATTGCTGAGTATTCATATTCTTCCATCTTCAACCATAACCCTGACCGCAAGAAAAAACTTCTGCTGCACAGGGATCAGATAAAGAGGCTTCAGCGCAGGGTCGAGGAAAAAGGCTATACGCTGATACCGCTGGATATTTACCTCACAGGCGGACGTGTAAAACTGACACTAGGCGTGTGTAAGGGTAAAAAGCAATATGACAAACGCGCAAGCATCCGTGAGCGGGACGTGTCAAGGGACATGGCAAGAGAGTTCAGGAAAGGCTTGCAAGGATGATAAGAGCTTATGGTTAAGAAAATTCGGTTTCTTGAGTTTTTGATACTTCTTGCAGTAATGCCTCTTTCTGCCCAGAAAGTTGTGGGCTTTTATGCAACTGTATCATCTTCTGATGACACAAACATGCTTACAATGACAACGGATTTGTTCTATACCCAGCTTCAGAATATGGACGGGTATTCTGTTGTAGATTGCAGGAGCACTCCTTATACCGAAAATGCAGAAAAAAAAGGCGATATCATTTTTTATGCCGAGATCCAGGAAGATAATGGGCAATGGTCTTGTACTCTTCATGCCGCTACCGGTAATCCTTTAAAAGCCGTACAGGAAACAAGAACCTATGCCTCTTACTACAAGATCCTTCTTGATGCAAAAGCTTCACTTGATTCAATTCTTTCAAAACTAAATCAAGATGGTCAAGCCTTACAATCCAAGGATCAGTCCGATTCTACCGCATCAGGTGCAGGAGCAGCAAGTCTGGATTCTCTTGCAGGTACTTGGACAGGTGAGCAGCTTATTGACAAGGTTATAATTCTTCGTGGTGGAAAGGGATTTGTGATCTTCAAAAACGGTGCAAGCATGACAATAGCTGTTTCAATAAAGGGAACCAATGTTTCTGTCATTCAGCAGGGCCGTTCCAATGCTTCATTCTATCCGGAAATTGCCCGCGAGCTTGCATTGAAAAATGCCGCTACAGCTTCTCCTATCTCATGGGCTTTGGTGCTTGTTGGGGAATCAACACTTAAGGGAACAAAAACTACACTGGTTGAGGATAAAAGCTCATCTTCAGGAATTGCTGTCGGAAAGATAGAAGTTCAGTGGACTAAGCAGTAGTGTCTATTTCAACAGCACCTTTTCTTACCACAACGGGTAAACCATCCTCAATTTTCACTATTGTTGAGGGAACGGAGGATTGGCAGTCACCAGCATCAACAATTAAATCGACCTTATCACTGAATTCTCGGTAAATATCGCTTATTGACGAAAGTACGGGGCAACCGCTTCTGTTTACGCTTGTACTGTAAATAGGGCATCCGCACTGTTCTATGACTTTCCTGAGCCATTCATCTCCCGGACACCTGAATGCTGTTGTTATGCCTGATTTGACTTTAACAATAACTGTAAGCGGACCTGGCCATAGTTTTTTTATCTTCTCAGGTATTCTTTCTTCTGAATACTTCAAAATATCATCCGGTGAGGATATCAGCTGAATAAACGGCTTAGTTTCTGAACGTCCCTTAATTTCACGGATTTTTCTTTCAGTTTGAAACCCTGTAGTTCCAGGTAAATCAACAATACCGCTGAAACCATAGACTGTATCAGTGGGAATGATTGCAACAAGACCTTTTTTTAATGTTTCTGAGGCAATTTCAGCAGAAGTAGGATCTGTTTTACTGCATGTCATACAGTTTGGTTCCTGCCGCTGAAGTATAGGTCACTTTTTTCTCCCCGAAATTCAAGAGCCCTCTCGTGAAATCAAGGAAAAGCAAAAATGCATAGACCACGGCGAAAATTCCTACCCCTACACTTTTGCACACCCATTCTGGAATGAATTCACCCTCGGTATGCTTTACAACAGTACCTGCATCGTAAATCTGGGTTTCATTTGGTGCAAGACCGCTTATTTTGATGATTTTTTCACCTTCTCTGATATATCCAAGACGTCTGGCAAAAGCTGCCACAACATCCATATCCTTTTGGAGTGCTATTTTTTCAAGATACAGCTCATCATAGGTCTTTTGAATGGATGCTGCGTTTGCACTGAGTATTCTTTTCTGTTCCTGCATCTGCTCTGTTGCCCAAAGACCGTCACGTCCACCTATAAACGAAAGCAAAACATAAAAAAAAGTGCCGATACAGGCGGCTATTAAAAATCTGCATCTTGTCATGATAAATAGAATATCGGAATCAGGAGGTTATTTTATAAAAGAATAATGGCTTAAAGTTGAAAGAATACTCTTTTTCTTATATAATAAAGCAAAGTTGTAAAAATAAAGTATGGAAATTTCAAAAAATTGCCGATAGAATATTGTATGTTGTATTTGAACAGCGTCGTATAATTAAGCAAGGTGGTGAGATTTATGGAAAACATTTTTGACACTCAAGATGAACTTGACCAATATGGCGTATGGGTCAAAACACCTCCGCAGGATGCAGCAGAAGAGACGGCAGAAAAACCAGAAGAACCTGCTGTTGATTCAACAGAAAATATAGAGGAAGAAACCTCCCTTGATTCTCTTGCAGATGGTGAGGTTTCTCTTGATGAATTCCTTACAGAATCTGACAGTTCTCAGGGTAATGAGGTAGATGTAAGTGCATTTTTGGGAGATGATTCAAATGAAGGCAACGGAGACAAGAATTTTCAGCCTGATGGAGAAATATCTCTGGATGCATTTTTGGATGAGGCAGATTTAGGCGGTGAATCTCAGGAATCAAGCCAGGAAAGCGATGAGGTTCCTCTTGATATAGATTTGTCTTTTGATGATTCCATGCCGGAAGTTTCTGAAAATGAATCTGATTTTTCAAGTGATGATATAGATCTTGACTCGTTTATGGCAGATGAAAATGAGACATTCCAGGACAGCGATTCTTCATTTGATGCCATGTTTGATAATATTGAGGATACAAGCCCAAAAACAGAGGAAAAACAGGATTTGACTCCAGCTGACACAGAAAGCGTTGATCTTTCTGAATTCGGAGTTACTGGGGAGGATATGGATGTTTCCTCAATGAGCAGTGACAGTCCAGAGAAAAAGGAACAGCAGGATTTTAATCTTAATGTTGATGATGACGGTATTGACAAGAGCTCTGAGTCAGTAGGCGGAGAATCTGCAGATGAGGATATTTCAATCAATATGGAGCAAAAAGAGGATAACGGACAGTCTCTTGAACCTGATGAGAAAAACCCCTATTCTGCCCCGGATGATGATTTTGATATAGACGGTCTTCTTAATTCAATTGAAGATGAGACAGATACATCCAAGGCAGAATCTTTTGTTCCCGTTCACCAGAGTGATGATACAGTTTTGCCGCAGAATGACAATGAGGAAACACAGATAGTCGTAACAGATCCAGAGGATGACGGTGTGTCAATGTCAATTCCGGAAAATGCGGTTGAGAATGAAGAATTAGCTGATTTTAATGAATCTGTTTCAATGGATGCAACGGACGAACAGCCCTCCCCTGAGCCGAAAGTTGATATTTTTGCAATTGACGAGGGAAATGAAACTACTGTCGAAGAAGAAAAACCTGTAGCCGAATCTACAGAAACAGAGGATTTTTCTGTAGATGCCTTTATGGGAGAAGAAGGATTTTCTGATCCGTCTGTGGCAGAAGGAAACCGTTCATATTCCCCGGAAGAACTCGCGGAACAGGAAAAACAAAAGGAAGAAAGCCAATCGGAAGATATAGATAACTTTGCCGGTGAAGTTGACAGGGAAAACGAAATAGTAGACCAGAAAGTCGAAAATGATGTAAATCTGGTAAATCAGCTGGAAAAAGAGATGGAATTCGTAGATCTTGACGGCGACGGAGAAAATGATGCGGATTTGATAATTGATGCCTCTGAGGGAGAGACAAGCAATGAAATCATTGAGGATGAGGATTTCATGCCTAATCCGTTCTTCACTCCCCTGGTTGAGGAGGAAGGCTTAAATACCCCTCAGGTTAAGCCGGATAATGAGGAAGATGAAGAAATTCCTGAAGATTCTGATGAAAAATCAAAAGAAACAGTTGCAGAAATTGAAAATAAGAGTAATAATAGTATAGTAGCTGAACAAGATGATTCTGTTGCAGAAGATTTTGCAAAAGATGAAATTCTTGAAGATGCTGCTTACAATGCACAGGAAGATGATGATTCACAATCTAAATATATTTCAGATGCTGCAGGGGAAAACATGGATAATATTTACACAACCACTCGTGATGATGTTCAAGACAGTCTGATGAATCAGATTGCCACAGAACTTTCCACACTGAAGGAAGAGATTAAAGAGCTTAAGCAAGAGTTCGATGAGCTCCGGAAAAACGGATTCAGCTCAGGGGCAGATGACAAAGTATCTGATTCGATTCCTAAACAGGAAGCTGAGACTGGATTTTTTGGCGATGAGGATGATGATGACACGATTGCACTTAGCGGCGATGAGCTCAGCAATATCCTAAGCAGCGCTGAGTTTACGGCTCAAAATGATGCAAGTGACACCAATATTCTTGGTTCAATAGAAGAAGCACCAGATGTTCCGGATCAAGACTATGCACAGAATGGTCTCTCAATGGATTATTCTGATGAAAATCTTCAGGAACCAGATCTTAATTCTGTTGAATTGAATTCAAATGATCTTTCTCTACCGGATGAAATATCAGTTCCCAAGACAGATGATGATACATTGGTTGATTCAGAAGAAACTGTAAAAGAGCCTTTGGATGAAGGAGTTGACAACAGCATCACTGAAGACAACTTTGAATATCTTTCAGAGGATCCAAATTCAGGAAATCAGGAAGATGAAAAACTTGAGACTGGAATTTCAGAGGAACCGGTAAGAACAGTATTCAATGACTGGCAGAATCCAAATGAGGATGAGGCTTCATTTGAAGAACCTGAAATTGAAGAGCCATCTGAGACAACAGTTGAAGGTTTTGAGCAGCCATCTGATTCAATTGTAGATCTTCCACAGCAGGAAGATGACACAATGGAAGAAGTTCATGAAAATACATCTGTTTCTTCTTCGGGAAGCATCAGCTCTATACCAGAGGATATGAAGCAGGAGATAAAATCTGTTCTTTCATATATGGATCAGCTTCTTGAAAGTCTTCCAGAGGATAAAATTGAAGAGTTTGCTCGTTCAGAGCAGTTTGCAACTTACAAAAAGCTTTTCAATGAACTAGGACTTTCATGATTTATGATTGTTAAATAAACTCTTACCAGATTAGGGCTGTCAGATTAATTTGACAGCCTTTTTTATGCCATGGAAATTAAATATGAAAACGCACGCAACGGAGACAGGATATGCTCTGTTGACGGAATTAAATTACATTCAGCTTATGATCCGCAAAAAGAAGCAGAACGGTTTGTCTCAGGTTTGGAATGTTCTTTCTCACCTACACACGTAATAATTACCGGACCTGCCCTTTCTTATTGTGTGAAATTCCTTAGAAAACGTTTTGAAAAAGCTATTTTAATCGCAGTTCACTATTCAGACAAAATTGAATGTGATAAGAATATCTGGGATAAAA
>JAGADS010000352.1 GCA_017613485.1 Treponema sp. | reverse complement strand
CAGGATTCTTTGTTATGTCTTTTTCGGTTGCAAGCTTGTCTTCCTCTGCGGCACCCTTAAGGAAAGATGCAAACACGTCAGGACCGAATGCCAGGGAAAGGATTGCTCCTCCTACTGCTGATGTTGATGAGTAGCGTCCTCCGATGTAGTCGTCCATGAAGAATGCCGCCATGTAATCCGGGTTCTTTGCAAGAGGTGATGTCTCGCTTGTGACTGCAATCATGTGCTTTGATACGTCAAGGCCTGCTTTTTTTATGGCTGCCTTTACGAATGACTCGTTTGTAAGTGTCTCCAGTGTCGTTCCGCTTTTTGACACAAGAATGAAAATTGTCTTTGATATGTCAAGTGAATCAAGTACGCTTGCGGCATCGTCCGGGTCTACGTTTGAGATGAAGTGTGCGTCCATCTTGAATTTTCCGTTTGCCTTTGCCCAGTTCTCAAGAGCAAGATACATTGCACGTGGTCCAAGGTCTGAGCCACCGATACCGATCTGACATACGGAGGTATATTTCTGTCCGCTTTCGTTAAGGATTCTTCCGGCATGAACCTTGTCTGCAAATGCCGCGATTGCCTTCTGCTGCTCTACATAGAATTCGCGCTTGTTTTTTCCGTCTGCGATAACATCCTTTCCAAGCTGTCCGCGTGTAAGGTGATGAAGCACCATGCGTTTTTCGCCAGTGTTGATTACCTCTCCGTTGTAAAGAGCCTGGAATTTTTCCAGCAGCTGAGCTTCCTTTGCGATTTTCTTGAATACAGCAATTATCTGCCTGTTGACTTTTTTTGCCGCATAATTGTAGGTGAGGGAACTGCTCATCGGAATTGAAAATTCTTCAACACGCTTTACACCTGCCTGTCCGGAAAGTGCCTTTGCAAGTGAAACTGAATCCTTTAGCTCTTTAAGCTCCTTAAAGCTTTCGAGTTTGTTCAAATTGTTCCAGGTAATTGTAGCCATAAACGCCTCTTTATATGTTCTGAATGCTCAGGTTCCTTTTTTCAGGAATTGCCTGATTTTTTTATGATTTAGTGTATCAGAATTGTTGAAAATATGCTATAATATATACAAACTTTTTAAGGAGGTTTTTTTATGTCTACTCTTTGGAGCATTCTCATTGCAATTCTGGTTGGAGCACTTATTGGCTGGCTGGCCGGTGTCCTTATGAAGAGTAAGCACGGTTTCTGGATGAACTGTCTTCTTGGAATCATTGGTGGAGCCGTAGGATCTGCCATCGGAAGTTTCCTGAAGGTTGGAGGCGGCTGGGTCGTTTCCCTCCTGCTTGGAATTCTGGGTACTGTGATCGTAATTGCAGTGGTTCGCCTGATTATGGGAAAAAAGTGGTAAACTGAGCCATGTGCCTGTTTAGACAGCGGATAGGGCGTTTTGTCCTTCCGCTTCTTTTTATTTTCATTTCATGCTCGACAAGACCTGGCGATCCTTATGTTCTTCTTCCTGAATGCAGTGAGGCAGAGAATGTAAGTCCGCTGTTTCCAGATTCAGTTACATTAAGGACGATGACTCAGTCATACTGCGATTATTATGATTTTGAGCTTGTTGACGGCAGGATTTATTCAAAGGCACGCGGTAGCAGCAACTGGGAACTTTTTCTCAAGACAGGCCTTCCGAATGTAGGGAAAGACAGTCCTTCTGCAGTACGTGAGATTTCAGCTGATGCAGACACAATCTGTGCATTTGACGATCAGGGGTACATGTATTACTGCTATCTTGCAAAAACAGCCCCGGAGAAACCTTTCAGATGGCAGAGAAGATACGGATTTCCCAAGGACAATCAGTTCCAGCAGACAGGGGAAACCCTGAGCAAAAGGGCATGGTCAATGGGAGCTCGCCGTGTTGAGGTTCTTTATCACGAGGACATTTACGGAAACCCTCATCACTGGGGTACAATGGGAATAGAGACATTCTATTTCCTTTCTGAGGATGGAAGAAGCATACGATTCTGTGACAGCGGTCTTCCTCAGGACATGAGCCATTCAATTCAAGTTCCTGAAGAGGGACGCTTTATCTGCGAAAACATAAGCGCATCGGCAAGTACGCTTTTTGTCATTGGAAATCATGGGTCAATGTATACCCGCATGATTGACTTTGACACTATGGGCTGCGATCCGATGTTCTTTCAATATACGTACGACAAACTGGAGCAAAAATATCCTGGTACTTCTTATTTTTCAAATTATTCTCCATGGGCACTTCCTGCTGAGGATTGGAGAAAACAGCCGGACATAAAGCTCAAGGGAAAGGCTCGCCTTACAAAAATGATTACCATTGCACAGAACGGACAGGGAAACAGTGCAAGGGAATTGCGTGTAGGAGGAACCAACGAGGACGGTGAGGTCGGCTATTACCACAAGATGATAAATGACAGTGAGTGGTCTTTTACCAGGGCAGACATTCATCTTGACTCCACGACTTTTCTTGACTCAAAGAAACCGGAGATGGCAGAAAGCCGCATTCTTGAATACAACGGATATCTGGCAAAAAACGGAGAGAACCTTGAGGATGTGAGCTGTAAAATCAAAGGCGTTGACCTGCATTCAACCGGGAAATGTGAGCTTGAGATTTCCTGTGGAGAAGACTTGTTTAAATGCACGCTTTTTCTTGTTGAGAAATGGACATACATAACTCGCGATAAACCAGGCTATGACGGTACATCACGCAATTATTTCGTTACTGCTGAATGTGATCTTTCCAATCTGGACAGTTATTCCCCGGAATTCAAGGAGCTGATTTCCGATATGTTTGAGGGGAAAAACCATGCTCTTTTTGCAATCTCAGGTGAGGGAACGGAAGCATATTTCCACATAGAGCTTGCAGGAGGAGGTGCTCAGTCAATTCTTTCTCCGATAACAGGTTATAACGATTATACGGTTTTTGCTTCTTCTGAGGAATCTACATCTTATTCTCCCTCTACATTCAAATACTTGTACATGCTGAGTCAGCCTACCTTGAAAAAATCAATTTCGCCTGAACTGATCCTGAGCAAGGATGAGATATTTACAGTACGTGACAGGGAAAAAATTGAAGATATAATACAGGCGAACGAAGACTTTATCAAGGAGTTGAAGCAGACACAAAAAGAAATCAATAAGGCCCGCAGGACTTCTGGACTTTCAAGATGGGGATATTCAATTATCGAGCTGGTTACCCGTGTTACAATGCTTAATAAAATCAATTTCCCAAAGATCAAGCAGGTTACTTCATTCGGTGGTGATCTTCTTGCATCAACAGAAACTTCCATAGCAGACATGGCAGATTACATGACATGGTCGTGCAATAATATTGATGACCTTGTTTCCCTTCGCATAAAAAAATACAGGAAACTTTTGGATGAGATTACTACAAAAACTTTCATCGGGCAGGTAGATTCGTTCCTGTTGGATTCATATCCTGAATTTTATGAGGCGGCTGGAATTCCTTCTTTCTGCATTCAGGATGGCGGTGAGGACGGTATTACGGCAAGCCTTGAGATTGTGGATGACATTCCCTATTTCCCCGGATTTTTTATTGAAGACAGCAATGATTCCATAGTGCTTGTAATTCTGGATAAATCTGCTTCTTCACTCGTGGAATGGCTTGAAAAAAGAGATGAGTCTGTAAGTGATGATAAGACTAAAGAACAGTGGATGAAGGAAAACCCGATAGAGATAAAGGCCGAGCTTTTGACAATCTCCATGCAGGGAAGGGGTAAATCCATACTGCAGAGCATTCACGACATACGCTACGAGTATAATACAGGAAACGTAATCTGGGATGGTGAGAACATAGAGGTTGATATAAATACTGCACTGTTCTCTAAAAAAGTCCTGTTCAAGGGAAATTGATTATTCTTCCTCAAGATCAGGGATGCGTTTTTTCAGGGACTTCATGAAATCTTCTCCCTTAACGCCTTCTTTCAGGCATGCGAAGATACAGTTGTCGCCTGCTACGGTTCCCAGGATCTCCTCCATGTTCAGGGCATCCAGTGCGTTGGAGACGGCATCCGCGTGACCTCCAAAAGTTTTTATTACGACGATATTGCCGCTGAAATCTATGCTTACATAACCGCGTAGAAAATCCTGGTTGTAGATCTCCTCGCTTTCCTGACGCTCTTCTTCTTCCGGAATGGTGTAGACGTAGCCTGCATGTCCGTCGCTGATTTTTCCTACTTTAAGAAGCTTAAGGTCTCTGGATAAAGTTGCCTGCGTAACCTCAAAGCCTTCCTTCAATAAATATTTTAAAAGTTCTTCCTGGCTTTCTATCCTGTAATTCTTTATCAGCTTGCGGATTGTCTTTAAACGCGTAAGTCTTTCTTTCACGGTTGTCCTCGAAAAATTCAGTTAAGCTAGATTATGTATATTTATGCAGTTTTAGTCAATTGCTGATAATTCATAATTAAGAATTAAGAATTTTCTTTATTTCCTCATAAACAGGTTCCGCGTTTTTCAGGAATGACAGTGAGAAATGTATCGTTGTGCTTGAAATTAAAGCACTTAAATTGATTATCCTGCTGTCCTCTGGGAATAAAAATGACAGGCGTTTTTTTTGGGGAACTGTGGCTTTTAGATTATTCAAGTCTGTAAGGCAGATGCACTGGCTTTTGTTGTCTCCGCTTCCCAATGCATCCCGCTTTATTATTCCCATGTAGGCATCATTCGGAAAAGAGTAAAAATATAGTGAGTCCTTGCAAAATATTACTAGGCCGGAGAGGTTCTGCTCACCAAGATATGGGATAAGGTTCAAGTCTGAGAATGTCTTTGTGTCAGCAAGAAGCTGGGCAAATTCAACTTTTTCAACCTCTTTACCGTATTCTCTCTGAAATTGCTCAAAAAACTCTTTCTGTGCATTTGCCGTATTAAACTTGCTTCCAAACATGACTGCCTCTTGCCTGTAAGTTTATCATGTGCGGTGAAAAAAATCCATACATGCACGGTATTGAAGAGATTCATAAAAAACACTATTATGTTCCCATGAATAGAAAAAACAGGATAATCAAGCTCCTTCTGGGAGTGCTTTTTACGGGACATGTTTTTGCATCTGCAATCTCAGGTGAGGCTCAGAAGAAAATCGACGAGTTCATGAAACTCCGCATGGAAATAACTGCATGTTCAACGCAGCAGGAAGCACTTTCCAAGGTTGAGGCCTTTGAGAAACAGTTTCAGCCGCAGAAATCCTCTTTCAACCAGGAAGAAAACCTTATAATCGATAATTTCATCATTCTTGAAAAATACAACTGCTATTCAAAAATGGGCTGGTCAAGCTCAAACCTGCGCAATATCATGAAAACGCAGAAAGAGATTCTGGAGGTATACTTCAAGACAAATCCAAGGAAACAGGCGAACAAATGGCTTGTATGCACCTACGGAGACGTGCTGTCGTGCTTCATGGCTTTTTCTGTCGGCGATGTGCTGAAATGCGGGCTTACGGTAAAGGACTGCTATGACAGCGTGATAAAAGAGGATCCGAGTTTTTCCTATGGTCTTACAAATGCGGCACAATGGTATTACTGGGCACCTGGAATAAACGGTGGAAGCAAAAAGAAGGCAGGACAGTATTTTGAGAAGGCTGTTAGTTCTGCAAGAAACAGTGCTGAAAAATATTTTGCGGAAGTGTTTTATTCACAGTATCTTCTGGAGAATAAGCAGAAGGAGCAGAGTACAGTTCATCTTGATAATGCTAGGGCTTTATGTCCGTCAAGCAAAACAGTGCAGGAGTTGAAAACCCTGAATGCCTCAGGTAAGTCAATGTTCGCCGCATCAAAGGAAAAGTCCTCGTTCAAGGATAACTAGGAAAAGCAAACTCTTAGATACAGAATTGACAGGCGTTTAAAATCTCTCTATATTATAGTCATGGATATTTATAAAAACATTAATGCCCTGGTAGGATATGCTCTTGCTCAGGGGCTGATTGAAGAAGATGATGTGATCTATACGCAGAATCGTCTGCTGGAGCTGTTCAGGCTGGATGGATTTGAAAAGGATGTGGCCACCCAGATTCCTCAGACTCCAGAGCAGGATTTGGAGCAGATCCTTAAGGAAATGCTGGATTATGCTGCCCAGGTTAATCTTTTTGAGGATACAGGCATTCAGAGCCGTGATCTGTTTGATACAAAAATCATGGGCTGCCTTTTGCCAAGACCGTCTCAGGTTCAGGAAAAATTCATGGAGCTTTACAAAAAATCTCCAAGGGAAGCCAGTGACTGGTTCTATAAGTTTTCCAGGGATTCAAATTACATACGCCGTTACAGGGTGAACCGTGACATACGCTGGATTGCAAAAACTGAATACGGTGACATGGCTATTACAATCAACTTGTCCAAGCCAGACAAAGGTACTCCGGGAATAAATCTTTCTGATGATGTTCTGGTGGCTTCAAGACCTGGCACTTACCATTATCCTGAATGCGTGCTTTGCAAGGAAAATGTCGGTTATGCAGGACGCAATGGTTTTCAGGCAGGACAGAACCTCAGGGTGATTCCGCTCAGGCTCTCGGGAAAAGTCTGGGGATTCCAGTATTCTCCTTTTGCATATTACAATGAGCATTGTGTTGTTTTCTCTTATGAGCATGTTCCCATGAGGATTTCACGCGAGACTTTCGGCAACCTTCTTGAGTTCATACGGCTGTTTCCACATTACACTATCGGTGGTAATGCAGATCTTCCTATTGTTGGCGGTTCGATTATGAATCACAGCCATTATCAGGGAGGACGCTTTAATTTTCCACTTTCACTTGCACCCATTGAGACACGCTTTACCGTTCATGGTTTTGAGGATGTCAGTGCGGGCATAGTAAAGTGGCCGGTTTCTGTCATAAGGCTTAAGACTCATAATACGGAAAGCCTCATATCCCTGTGTGATAAGATTCTGCGTAACTGGAGGATCTACAATGATGAGTCCGCATTCATCTATTCCCAGACAAACGGAGAGTCTCACAACACCATAACACCTATTGCAAGAATGCGTGATGGTTTTTATGAAATCGATCTTGTACTTCGTAATAATATTACGACAGCTGAGTATCCTTTTGGAATGTTCCACACACACGATGAGCACCGCCACATAAAGAAAGAGAACATCGGGCTTGTTGAGGTTCTGGGACTTGCTGTTTTACCAGGACGCCTTAAAAAAGAACTGTCTGCCTTGGGAAATGCCATTATTCAGGGACGTGATTACAGAAGGGAACCTTTTCTTTCAAAACATGCAGACTGGGCTGATCAGATACTTGCACAGTACGGAAAGATTTCTGCCAAGAATATTGACACTGTGCTTAAGATAGAGGTCGGCAAGGTTTTTGTCAGCATACTGGAAGATTCAGCAGTATTCAAGCGTACGCCTGAGGGAAAAGAAGCATTCATGAAATTTATAAAGACTTTTGCATAAATGATAGGAGATTAAAATGTCAAGCTTGTACATACCGGAAAACTATAAGCCTGTTTTGAACGTAAAGGAAACTGAGGCAGCAATCGTAATGCTTAAGAATTTCTTTCAGCTTTCACTTTCCACTGAACTTAATCTGACCCGTGTTACAGCACCTTTGTTCGTAAAATCGGGAATGGGCATCAATGATGACTTGAACGGAGTTGAGCGCCCCGTGCATTTCCCTGTAAAGGACATGAATGAATGTAATCTTGAGATCGTGCACTCACTTGCAAAATGGAAGCGCATGAAAGTCACCGAGATGAAGCTTCAGCCTGGTTTTGGAATCTATACCGACATGAATGCAATCCGTGCAGATGAGGACCTGGATAACCTTCATTCTCTTTATGTTGACCAGTGGGACTGGGAGATGGCAATGAAGGCAGAGGACAGGAAAATCGATTTCCTGAAGGACGTGGTAAAGAAAATCTACCGCACCTTAAAGCGCACAGAATTCTACATCTATGACCGCTACGATGACATAAAGCCTGAGCTTCCAGAGAAAATCACATTCCTCTATGCAGATGACCTGCAGAAGGAATTTCCGGACAAGACGCCAAAAGAAAGGGAAACAATTGCATGTAAGAAATATGGAGCGGTTTTCATCATCGGTATAGGCGGAAAACTAAGTGACGGTTCAATCCACGACGGACGTGCACCTGACTATGATGACTGGATTACGGAGGAGGACGGACACCGCGGACTTAACGGCGACCTTATGGTATGGAACAATGTCCTTAATATCGCGATGGAGCTTTCTTCCATGGGAATCCGTGTTTCTCCAGAGACTCTTAAGCTTCAGCTTGAGGAAAGGGGATGCCCGGAAAGAGCAGGCCTCAGCTTCCACAAGAAACTTTTATCTGGAAATCTTACTCAGACAATCGGCGGCGGTATAGGCCAGTCAAGACTCTGCATGTACTTCCTCAGAAAATGCCATATCGGTGAGATTCAGGTAAGCACATGGCCTGATGATATGCTCAGTGAATGTGAGAAAGCCGGGGTTCCGATTTTGTAATTCAAGACGACTCACGACAGAAAAAAGCCTGTATGTCACGAAAAGAGATTCAGTTTTCAAGCAAGGAATTGACAGAGCAGATTGACTCATTTGCATCACGCGGAATAACAGAGCTTGTCGTTCATGACAGGAATCTTTCCCGAAACCGTGAGGCTGTCATTTCACTGTGCAGGAGAATAGCAGAGCATGACAGCGAGCTTTTCATCTCCATTCCGGTTGAGGTAGGCATAATAGACGCTTCCCTGATTCAGGCTGTGCAGGAAATATACTGTTCCCTTGAGATTCCGCTTAAACCATGCGTGAAGGGAACTGCCCTTTTGTTTGACAAGAAATTTTTTTCTTCCCGGATAGAAAAGCTTAACCGTGCTGAGCTTGTCTTTGGCTTTGACATGGATTTTGCATCGTGCAGTGCGGATACATACAAGGCATTCAGGGACAGGCTTGATTTTGCAATTTCCCTTTATCCCAACCATATAGACTTTGAGCAGCTGGAGCTTTCCCAGAAACTTCCGCAGTCAACGGCATTCTATTCTTCCCGTGATATTGAATGCTCCAGGGACATTGCCTTTGCATGTGCTGTGTTTTATTCAGAGGGGAGGGCGGTTCCATGGTTCAACCCGGTGATTAAGGCACTCAAGATTTCTCCGTCGGCTTTTCTTGCGGATTTTGCAGAGTGGCAGAGGTGCAATAACTGTTCGATAGACTCTTCATTCAAGCTTGAGGAAGCAGTCCATGAGGACATAGAAAAAATGCAGCTTCTTTTTCTTCAGGAAAAATTCGAGGAGAAAAAAAAGAGGGAGCTTTTTACGGCAGTCTCGGACATAGTAAGGCTTAACGGTGCAATGAGCAGGGCACTTTCTGACGGACTGGAGAGTATTGTTGAGACTTCATACAGCCCGGACGATGTGTTTTCCAGCTCAGCATTTGACATCCAGCGTTTCTGTGACAGCGTAACCATGGAAAATACCCGCACTAAGATATTTTTGACCCCGGAAGGCCCGGATTACCGTATTTTACAGTGAAAGTCCTGAAATAACATGATTTTATGGCATATAACAGCTTTTTCATGGTAAAAATATTTCACATTTTCAGAAAAATGCAGTATATTCTCTAATGTAAATGCATTGCTGCCTTTACATTTCAGTTTGAATAGATTAACCATATTGAATGATTTCTATGGAGGTTTAGATTATGAAAACTATAGGTAAAACAATTATTGCGGTGGCAGCTGTTGCCGCTGTGTCTGTGGGTGTACTTGCCCTTTCATGCCGTGCAAATAACGGATCGGCAAATGTTGTCTACGCACAGACAAATCCCGCTAAGTCTCTGCCGGAGGATGGACTTGAGATTACCCAGGCCCTGCAGAACTCATTCCGCTCCATAAGCTCACAGGTTCTTCCTGCCGTGGTTGAAGTGGACGTTACAACAAAGACAAAAACTCAGAGCTACAATCCTTTCAAGGATCTGCCTTTCTTCTTTAACATGCCGGGCTTTGGTGATGATGACGATACCCGCGAATACGAGTCATCTGCCTTGGGAAGCGGTGTAATCGTGCGCCGTACAGGTGACACAATATACGTGCTTACAAACAACCATGTCACGGAGAATGCATCCTCAATCAAAATCAAGCTGAACGACGAGCGTGAATTCGAGGGAACTCTTGTTGGAGCAGACTCAAGAATTGACATTGCGCTTGTATCATTCAAGAGCGATGACACCTCAATTACTGTGGCAGGTTTGGGAAACAGTGATGAAGTGCAGCAGGGAGACATAGTTCTGGCACTCGGAAGCCCTCTCGGATATTTTGCCTCTGTGACACAGGGAATTGTATCTACTACAGGACGCAGTGGCGGTGAGATAGGCTCTATCAGTGACTTTATCCAGACAGATGCCGCAATCAACCAGGGTAACTCAGGCGGTCCTCTTGTAAACATTTACGGTGAGGTTATCGGAATCAACACATGGATCGCATCACAGTCAGGTGGAAGCCAGGGTCTGGGATTCTCTATTCCTATCAACAACATCAAGACAGCTATCGACCAGTTCATCAACAAGGGAAAGGTTTCCTACGGATGGCTCGGTGTAAGCCTCTCTGACGTAACACAGGAATACAAGGATGCCCTTGGTGTCGGTAAGGCAACAGGAGCCCTTGCCTCTGAGGTATTCCTTGATTCTCCTGCAATGAAGGGAGGACTCCAGGCAGGTGACTTTATCGTAGCCCTGGATGGAAAGGATGTAAAGGACGTTAACCAGCTTGTTCGTGATGTTGGAAACATTCCTGCTGGACAGACAACGACTATCACTGTAATGAGGGGATCCTCAAAGGTTGACCTTAAGATAAAGATGGCAGAGCGCTCTGATGAGGTTGCATCAGATGGAAGCAAGCTGTGGCCTGGATTCATGGCTGTACCGTTAAGCGATACAATACGCAAGCAGCAGAAGATCTCAGACAAGGTAAAGGGTGTCGTGGTGACAAATGTACAGGAAAAGTCTCCTGCCGCCGCATTAAGGCTCCAGAACGGAGATGTAATTACGGCTGTAAACGATACACCGGTTTCAACTGTCGAGGAATTCTATGCGGCACTTAACACCAATTCCAAGAAAGAGGTATGGTTCGACGTTCATTCCGGCGGACATACAATCAGTACCGGTCATTATAAGCTTGATCAGTAAAAATTTTGAAAATGTCCTGTAACCTTTTTTGGGGTAGATGGTTTGATTTTATAGATGAATGATTAGCATATCGTTGCGTATAATTTCATAGAAACTCCTTTTTCAAACCGGGTCTGTGTCACAGGTCCGGTTTTTTTATGTCCGTGGAATTCCTACAGTTCATTGGGGCTTGCAGCGATAAGTGTCCCGTCATCATCTCCTAGGGCAAGTGCGGCTAAATCTATTGTCTTTTTTGACTTTGCGGCTTTCTGCCATGTGGTTCCTGCCTGTTCAAGAGAATCCATCTGACTCAGCTTTTTCTTCTCCTGTTTCTCAAGCTCTACTCTGGCAGCAAGTATCAGGGACGTGGCTTTGTCTGACCTCATGTGCAACAGTTCTGCAATCTCGGCTTCCGGGGCTTCAAGCAGTGCCCTGAGGGTTCCGTATTTTTTCATCAGGAGCCTGTCCTTTTCCTTACCGACGCCTGGAAGCTCAATGAACGGGGATACGGTGTTTTCCTTTGTCCTGAGGTTCTGATTGTTCTTTGTCGCAAAACGGTGGGTCTCATCACGTACCCTCTGCAAAAGCCTGAGGCCCTCGCTTCTTTTTGGGAGGCATATCGGTTTTGAGGCATGGGGCCTCCATATCTCCTCGTCTCTTTTGGCAAGTCCTGCAATAGGAATGTCAAGTCCAAGAGCCTTCAGCACTCCGTCAACTGCATTCACCTGTCCGATTCCACCGTCTATCAAAAGCAGGTCAGGAAGCTCCTTTCCTTCATTTAACAGCCTTGAATAGCGTCTTGACGTAGCCTCCCTCATTGACTTAAAATCGTCTATTGAACCGTCCGTGGTCTTTAAGCGGTAATAGCGGTAGTTCTTTTTGTCCGGGTTTCCGTTGTAAAAGCTGATGAGCGAAGCCACCGGGAATTTGCCGCCGATATGTGCGATGTCAAAGCCTTCGATTCTTACGGGAAGAGCAGGAAGCCCAAGAACGTTCTTCAGTTCCTCCATTGCGGGGAAATCACCCCTTTCCCTTACGCGGCGTATTATGTCCTCGTGTGCATTCTGTCGTGCCATTGTAATTGCGGCATTGTGCAGGGAAAACCTTGGCATGTCCTCCCTTATCGTTTCTATCGTGCAGATTGACCCAAAGCTTTCCTTGAGCCACCTCTGCATTATCTCCATGCTTTCCTGGGTCTGGACATATATGCTTGGCGGTAAATCCTCTTTTTCTGTATAGTATGAAGCCATGAATTCACCTAGAATCTCATCCTCATCGCTCAGGGTTACTGCCTGATAATTGTCACGTCCCAGAAGCTTTCCACCGCGGATTTTAAGGACAGTAAAACTCACCAGTTCTCCCTCGCTCCATCCTGCTATGTAATCCCTGTCATCTCCGTCAAAGCCTTCCACGATGTTCTGGTTTTTTAAGACGCTGAGTGCCTTGAGTCCGTCCCTAAGTCTGGCTGCTTTCTCAAAATTAAGGGATGCGGCTGCCTTCTTCATGTCGGATTCCAGTTTTTTGACGGTTTCATCTCCTTTATTCTCAAGTAAACTGGAGATTTCTTCGATAAATTCTGTATAGGTGGATTGGGCGACCTCTTTGCAGCAGGGTGCCATACATCTTCCTATGTGGTAATACATGCATGGCGAGTCTTTTTTCCTGAACTGCCTGCAGTGCCTGATTGGATAGATTTCGTAGAGCGTTTCTATGAATGTATCGAGCGCGGTGGCATCGGGAAACGGACCGAAATACCTGGAGCCATCCTGGATTATCCTTCTGGTTTTGAACAGTCTGGGGTAATCTTCGTTTGTTATCCGCATCACAGGGTAGGATTTCCCGTCCTTCAGGTCGATGTTGTACTTCGGCGTGTGCTGTTTTATCAGGTTGTTTTCCAAAAGGAAAGCTTCGTATTCGTTGTTTGTCGTGATATATTCGATGCTGCGGGCATTGCTGACCAAAAGCCTTGTCTTTATGTCCTTCTTTCCACTAAAATAGGATGTAAGGCGGTTCTTGAGGTTTTTTGCCTTGCCCACATAGATTATGGTTCCGGTTTCATTGCGCCAGAGATATACTCCGCTTTGACCGGGTGCTTTTAGGGCTGTCTGATGCAGGATTTCCCTGTGGTTGACCGGGGATGTTTTTTGCTCAGGCTGTGGATGAGAAATTTGTATAGATGAATCGAACGGGTGGTCTGATACATGCATACTAAGAGAATACTTTTTTTTGCGACATTTTGTCTACTGACAGCAGGCATGATTTTTGCCGAGGAATCTGTCATTACTTTAGGCGGAAAAAAAGGCTGGTCTAAAATTGCCAAGATGGATGGAGTCGTGTACGGTACGGGGCGTTATGGTTACGAAAGCATTGTGCTTGATACCAACAAGAGGGTTGCCGGGGACAGCTCTGATCTTCTGCTTGATTTTGAGGGAAAGGTTGTAATTGACCAGACCGGTAATTATACAGTTGAAGAAAACAAGCTCCTTAACTCAACTTCCTCAAAGATGGGTAAGGGTGCAGGATTAAGCCGCGGCAAGGGCGGAATAAGGCTTTCCGGTGCAAGTGGCTCTCTTTTTGGGTCTACAGGAAGCACGGGTTCTTTCCTGATTGAATTCTGGCTTTGTCCCTCTATTGCAGAGAACGGCGAGATGGTGTTCTCATGGAGGTCTTCAAGGACGGAGGACAATTATCCGCTTTACCAGATGATTTCCGCAGGTTTCTACAACAATCACCTTCAGTGGCGCTTTACCAATGTGTTCAAGGATTACAGGGAAAACGGCGGTCTTGTGGAGTTGGCAAGCTATAAAACAATGATTCCCAATGTTTGGACCCATCATTCAATCAGCTATGACCAGGATTCAGGACTTCTTGAATACCGCATTGACGGTAAGCTTGAGGACAT
>JAGADS010000351.1 GCA_017613485.1 Treponema sp. | reverse complement strand
TGTGCACGTGCTATCTCGTTTCCTGTGCTGTCATAGAAGATGACTGTCGGGGTTGCAAGTACGCCCTTTGCCGCTGCATCTGCAAGTCCCTGGTCTGTGTCTACGTCTATATGTGTGCCCGAAATGGCTGTGTCTGCAAGGTACTGTTTTACGGCCGGACAGTGCGGACATGTTGCCCTTGTAAAGAGCTCATAGCTTTCGATTACCGCTTTTGATAACGGAGCTGAATTGAATCCATTTTCCTCGTGTTTTTTACTGCCTCAAATGCTGACGGCTCAGCAAGGTTTTCCGGTACTGTAAAAGAAAGCCTCTGGTTATACTCATCACGCTTTCCCTTGTTCCAGTTACGTACTGAACGGTAGTAGCCTACAATGCGTGCGTAGACCTCCGTATCGTCTCCACGTACTGTATCCAGTTCCTGCTGTGTCTCTGCAATCTCTGCGTCAATCTCTGCAATTGTCCTCATAATCTATCCTCCCTTTCTTTATCTTCTCTTAATTGTCTTTCTCATGCCTGTGAAATCCGTGCCTGCTCTTTTTCGTTCTGCAGTGCAACAAGCTTTGCCTTGAGGAACGCCTGTTTCTCCGCCTTGCACTTAGGACATTCAAAATGCTCGCCTGGAATATATCCGTGCTTTTTGCATATTGAATAGATCGGGCTTATGGTAACATACGGTATCCTGTAATTTGAAAGCATCGTGCGTACAAGATCCCTGCAAACCTTCCAGTCCTTTATCTGCTGACCTACAAAAGTATGGAATACCGTTCCTCCTGTGTAGCGGGTCTGCAGTGCCTCCTGATGGTCAAGTGCCTCAAAGATGTCCGCGGTATAGTCTACCGGAAGCTGCGTGCTGTTTGTGTAGAACGGGTCATCGGTTCCGCTTGTTATGATGTCCGGGTAATTCTGAATGTCGTGCCTAGCAAGCCTGTATGAGGTGCTTTCTGCCGGTGTTGCCTCAAGGTTGAACAGTTCTCCTGTCTTTTCCTGATAGTCCTGCATCCTGACCCTCATGTGGTCAAGTACCTCACATGCAAAATCCTTTCCCTTTGGATCCGCAATGTTCACCCCAAGGAAATTAAGGCAGCATTCGTTCATTCCGCAAAGTCCGATTGTATTGAAGTGGTTGTTGAGTGTCTTGAGGTAGCGCCTTGTATACGGGAAAAGTCCGCCGTCCAAAAGCCTCTGTATTACTTTCCTCTTTATGCGGAGGCTGTCACGTGCAAGATCCATAAGATGGTCAAGCCTCTCGTAGAATTCCTTCTCGTCATTTGCAAGATAGCCTATCTGAGGAAGGTTAATCGTAACTACACCAAGGCTTCCTGTAAACTCATCGGAACCGAAAAGACCGCCGCCTCTTTTACGTAGCTCGCGTTTATCAAGCCTGAGCCTGCAGCACATTGAGCGCACGTCACTGACGTCTAGGTCAGAGTTGATGAAGTTCTGGAAGTAGGGTGTGTCGTACTGTGATGTCATCTTGAACAGAAGCTGTGCATTCTCGCTGTCCCAGTTAAAGTCGCTTGTGATGTTGTAGGTCGGAATAGGATAGCCGAAACCACGGCCTGCTGAGTCTCCTTCAAGCATGAGCTCTATGAATACCTTGTTGATGACGTCCATCTCTTTCTGGCAGTCACCGTATGTGAAATCCATTTCCTTTCCGCCCACAATTGCCTTCTCGTTTTTAAGGTCCGCGGGGCATGTCCAGTCAAGCGTGATGTTCGTGAACGGTGCCTGGCTTCCCCATCTGCTTGGAGTATTGATTCCGAAAAGATAGCTCTGAATGCACTGCCTTACCTCTGTCTCGCTAAGGTTATCGACTTTTACAAACGGGGCAAGGTATGTGTCAAAAGAGGAGAATGCCTGAGCTCCTGCCCATTCGTTCTGTAGTACTCCAAGAAAGTTCACCATCTGATTTACAAGGGTACTAAGGTGGCTTGCGGGCTTTGAGGTAATCTTGTCTGGAACACCGCCCAGGCCTTCCTTTATGAGCTGCCTAAGGCTCCATCCGGCACAGTATCCGCTGAACATGGAAAGGTCGTGTATGTGGAACGCACAGTCCTGGTGTGCCTTTGCGATTTCCGGTGTGTATATGTTCTTGAGCCAGTAGTTGGCCGTGATTGTTCCCGAGTTGTGGAGTATGAGGCCTCCGAGCGAGAAGTTGACGTTTGCGTTTTCATTTACGCGCCAGTCGCTCTGCTGCAGGTAACCGTCCATTGTCTTTGAGATGTCAAGCATAAGGTTCTTGGCATCACGCATGGCATTGTGCCTCTCGCGGTAAAGGATGTATGCCTTTGCTATCTCGACTTCCTTGTTCTCTATAAGGACGTTCTCCACGGTGTCCTGTATTTCTTCTATTGCAGGAATAGAATGAGCCCTTCTGCCTGCAAGAAGTACCCTCAGATGCTCCTCAACGTCATTTGTAAGACGTGTGGCTTTGTCCGGGTTCTTACGGCCCTCCACGGCAAGGATCGCCTTTCCTATTGCTGATTCAATTTTATTGCGGTCATAGTCTGCGATTTCTCCGGAGCGTTTCACGACCTTGCGCAAAAAGCCCTCTGTTTCTTTGTCGCTGCTGCTGCCCAGGAAATCCCGCCATTCAGGAAATACATTGCCGTATGAGTCACCGCTCATTTTTCCGTTCCTCCCACTTTCTTTACTTCTGTTATGAATTCATCAAGATCGTTGAAATGCTTGTATACGCTTGCAAACCGAATGTATGCCACCTTGTCCACTTTGTTTAGTCTCTTGAGGACTATTTCCCCCATGTCTGACGTGGATACCTCGCGGCTCATCTTGCCCAAGTCATAGGCCTCATCTTCTATCTCGTTGACAATCTGATCAACCATGCTTGTGGAGACAGGCCTTTTCTCAAGAGCGCGTTCAATTCCCCTTGCAAGCTTTTCCCTGTCAAATGGTTCCCTGCGTCCGTCTCTCTTTACCACCATGAAAGGCTTTTCCTCTATCCTCTCATAGCTTGTAAAACGGTAGTGGCATTCGTTGCATTCCCTTCTGCGCCTTATGCTTTCTCCGTTAATCATTGTTCGTGATTCAATAACCTTGTCATCAAGGCTTCCACAGGACGGACATCTCATTTTATGTGTGTTTTACCTCATTCAAATCAGATTGACTGACTTAATAATACAACGCTATAGATGGTGTTTTCAAGTGAGATTATTGAAATTCATCACAAAATTTGGGGGATGTTGATAAAAAAATCATGTGAAGTGTATACTATAACAATGTGTAGTTTGATTTACGCTGCTATTTTCTGTTTTTTTTGTTTTTTCCGGTAATCCTGTTCATCAGATCACCTCGTTTTTTGAGGCCTGCCATAAGTTCCTCAAGCTCTTTCTCGTCGTTCGGATAAAGGATTTTTGCTACAACAGGCCTTAGGAGTGCCGCAAGGGGAATGCTCACGATGATTTTGATGAAGTCGATGGAGATAAAAGGTGTAAAAGCAAGGCTCATTGCATCTGAGACTGTATATTCCGTTCCCTGCTCGCCCATAAAATGAATGAACCATGGAATCCCGGTAAGGTAAATCAGTGCAAACCCGACTATTGATGCAATGCCTATGCGGATCCAGTTTTTAATATCAAATTTTTTCTCAAAGAAATGAGGTGTTCCTGCAATAAGACCGGAGACTAAAGCTGCGGCAAAGTAACCCCAGAGATATCCTCCTGTAGCCCCTGTAAATGCCTCCCATCCGCCTTTATTGCCAGAAAATACGGGAAGTCCCAGAGCACCAAGGAGCAAAAACAGTCCCACTGCACCGGTTCCCTGTGTTCCTCCCAGAATCAGGGCTGCAAGGACCGCTATGAAATTCTGTACTGTAACGGGAATTAGGCCTGGAAACGGAAATGAGACAAAGCTTGCAAGGCATATAAGCAAAGTGAATGCCAGGGTGGTTGCTGTTCTTGTAAGCGAATTTCTTGTCCTGTCCGTCATTTCTTTTTCTCCTGCCGTGGTTTCCTTCCTTGAGTTTTAGCTTTAGACTGTGTTTTTGCTGTTGTTTTTGTTGAAGCCGGTTTTCTTGCGGCTGTCTGACTCTTTGCAGCTTGAGTCTTTACAGATTTAGTCTTTACAGATTTAGTCTTTACAGATTTAGTCTTTACAGATTTAGTCTTTACAGATTTAGTC
>JAGADS010000350.1 GCA_017613485.1 Treponema sp. | reverse complement strand
GGTATTGTCATCAACTTTTACAATAATTGTATTTTCCTTTGTTGAAGCTACTGTACCGTGAATACCGCCGATAGTAATGACTTTGTCTCCCTTCTTGAGGGCCTCAATCATTTTCTGGGTTTCCTTCTGCTTTTTATTCTGAGGACGAATCATCAAAAAGTACATGATGAGAAGTATCAGAATCAAAGGCAAAAATGTTACTAAACCACCCATTCCAGTACCAGCACCGGCCTGACCTGCATCCTGCAGAAACATTGGAACAAAAGATATCATAATGGTTTCCTTCCTTTTTTTTTAAAGAATATAATGGTGATAAAGAATATCATTATTTTCATTCCATGACAAGAGGTGTATTGAATTAAGGCTAAGAATTATTCCCAGCGTTTCTTTTCCGGGTATTTAGTATAGTAGTTTTTCTTATCCTCGTACATTTTTTTGTCGGCTTTAGTCATTACAGAAAGGATATTGTTGCTGTTCTCATCAAAACAGGCTCCAACGGCAAAAGAAACTGTCCTGCTTTTTTCTATTTGATTACGGAGCTTCTCTATCTTGCCGTCCAGTTCCCTGGCATCTGGTCCTATGCAGAGAACCATGAATTCATCACCACCGGCCCTATAAATCTCATCCTTTGGGAAAAGCTTCCTGAGCATGGCAGCCGCTTCCTTTAACAGCATATCACCCGCAAGATGACCTTGAAGGTCGTTTGTTTTCTTGAGGCCGTTCAAATCGGTAAAGACAATGCCTATTGACTTGCCACTGTCACTGCCTGCGGCAATCTCATCAACCCGGTTGTTCATCTCGTTGCGGTTGAATACTCCGGTAAGCGAATCCATAGTGCTCAAGACTCGCAGACGGTCAAACAGAAGATAGCTTGAAATCTCTGAGGCGATGACAAATGAGGTAAGCTCCAGGGTTTCCTTTATGTGGCCTGCGTTTTCGGTCGCAAAATTTGTTGCCCAGATATAGCCCAGAAGGTTTCCGTTTGTCTTTAGCGGGAACAGAACCATGCTTTTTACGCCGGAAAAAATCAGATGGTCATGCCATGCCTTATTCTTTTCCTCAACATATTTCCAGTCACTCTCGTTTTTGATGATAAGGCAGCTGCTTCCGCCTATTATATGCTCCCATGTCTCTGCAATGTCATAAAATTTCTCATGCATCCAGTTGTCATTTGATCTGAATTCAACATTGTTAGCAAAATCCTCTCCCAAAAGACGGCATGTACGGTTCTGGGAATTCATGAGCATGATGCAGCAGTATTTCGCATCGCATATTTTACGAAGATCCTTTATCACATCCTTTATGCCCGTTTCAAAATCATCAGTTCCCTTGAGCTTAAGGCATGCAGCAAGAACATCAGAGGCTGTCTCATAGGAAAGTGTCGCCATTTTATCGGTATTAGGCTTGTGAGTTGTTTCATGCGTATATGTGCAGTAGGCAAGATTCTCATCATCTGATTCAAGCGGAATAGAAAAAAGATTGAACCAATAGTCATAGCGGTCTGGATGAACGTAAGAATGCTGTGGCTGCTTGAGTATTGCACTCCGGTAGCAGAAGTCCTCGAAATTCAAATCCTTGGGGAAATAATCCTGATATTCGCTGTTTGGAATGAATTTGCTCAGGAACAGCTTAGGACCTTTTCCGTCTCTTTCAATTGATTCGATGTAAGGTTTGTTTCCCGTAACAATCCTGATTTTTCCATATCCCCCGTCAGGGAGTTTTTCGACAGAGATAACGCAGGTAGCAGCAGTAAAAGTATCAACAAATTTCTGAAAGTCCATATTTCCGTCCGAAATCAGAGATTATTACTAATTCTACCATACTTTCTGATAAGAAACAATCAAAAAGTACCATATTTGGAAATAATTATCCTTCTGGTACTATTCTCCCACAGAATACAGCTCTATTGACGCATCCTGGAAGTTGCTGAAGCACAAAAGGGTTTCATCAGGGCTTATGTCAAGACCTGTCGGCTGGTTTCCCCCTCCAATGGTTTTCAGCACGCTCATGTCACGTGTGTCGATTACATAGATTTTTCCGTTCTGGGGTGACCTCTTGGTATAATCCTGCGGATTGTTGGGACCGCGGCAGGAGACAAAAAGCCAGCGGTTCTTGTAAAGGTCTATCGTATTGGGATTATTGAATACCTTGACCGTTGCCGTAATCTTGAACGATGGAATGTCAAACTTAAGCACGTTGCGGTGGTACATGTCGCTGATATAGGCTGTGGTTTCCTCGTCGTTAATGACTACATGCCTCATGGCGGCATCCGTTACCTTTATGCTTTTTTCCCTTGTACCCGTTGATGTGCTGAACTGCTGGATGTCCCCGCTGTCGAACGAAAGGCTGATTATGGATTCCCCTCCGTTGATGAAATACAGGCCGCGTGGAGATTTCCCGGTCTTAAGCTTCCTTAGCACTTTTCCGCTGTCATAGTCAATCAGTGAGACATCGTTGCTGAGCCAGTTGGAGACCGCAAGCATGTTCTTCTGGCTTGAATATGCGATGAACTTTGACCATTCGCCGTCCGTGCTGATTCCCCTCTTGTACTCAAAGCCCGGATATGAATACTCATATATTTTTCCTGTAGTCATCTGGGAGACAAAAAAACTCTTTTTCTCCGGAATAAAAAGACATTCGGCAAAACCTGTCTTTGAAGCTTCCGGTGGATTTATTCTTTTAATCACTTTCTTCTGTTCAACTGAAAATATGTCAAAACCGTTGTCATCCAGAAGAGGAAGAATCACATACTTGTTATCCGGCGAGAAAACCACCTGCTTAGGCTGCCGTCCGCACTTGTATTCCCCTATCTTGGTAAGAACCGGCTCCGAGAAAGCCATGGCAAAAGAAAACAGCATTGCCACAACAAAAAAGTACCTTCGAATCCTATAATTGAACATGATAATCTCCTATTATGAAGTTGATTATATTCTGGTCTATCTTTTCTGTGGTGTCAAGGGGATGGTTAATTCGCAATTCATAATTCATAATTCGCAATGCGTAATGCGTAATTCTTAATTTGCAATTCTTAATTTTCAAACCCACAGCCGCCACGATAATAAAATAATTTCACTTTTTTTTCAAAATTCTTCCTGAATTTTTGTTAAAAACGACATGTCGGATACTATTTATATAGTATAGGGAAATTATATCTCCCCAACAAAATTATCTAAAAAGGAGAATTTCTATGAATTTAACAGAGAACACTCAGAGAGAGTACAAGGACAGGCTATTCAAGGCAATCTTCGGACGTGATACAGAAGATTGTTAATTCATAATTGTTTTTTTACTATGCAAAGCTATTCAATTTCTTTGTTAATAACAATTTTATGAAGAATGTATAATGTAGAGTTTCCATGTTTTTTTGCTTGCAAAAATGCGAGCCTTCGCGAGCAAATGGAAACTCGTATAGCAACCGAAGGTTGCGACTTGAGCAGCAGTCCAGCCATAACCTTAATATGCCTTTAAGGGGCTTCCTGTATTTCGCACAGCTGTATCAAGGTTATCTGGTTGAAACTGACCAGGATGTAAACAGGTGCAGAAGGATTGAGATTCCATCCCCTCAGTTCATCGTCTTCTATAACGGCACAACAGACATAGAGGATGAGTTTGAGCTGAGACTCTCCGACTCCTTCATGTGCAGGGATAAAAGGAGCAGAATTCCCAGGGGAGCATACGAATTCACCGCGTATGTAAAGAACATCAACGAAAACCACAGTGAGGGACTTCAAAAAAAGTGCAATGCGTTGTATGATTACAGCAGGTTCGTAGGAAAAGTACGTCGCAACAAGGACAGCGGAAT
>JAGADS010000349.1 GCA_017613485.1 Treponema sp. | reverse complement strand
GCAAGAAGAGGCTTGTCCATTTCTCCCAGGGTTGACGCATATTGCTCAAGAAGCTGCTTTCCTTTTTCTGTACGGCATGCACCACAGCTTAATCCCTCAGGACATTGACGAAGGATGTAAAACAATAAGAGGGCATCATCTGCATTCCATATAAGGTTCCTGTGATGACGCTTAAGGTCTGCCATCTGGACAAGAGTATCACGTATTTCTGTTAAAAGCTCTGCACGGTTTGTGTCCAGCCTCAATCTCCAGCTCCGTTCTGTCCTGTCAAGTGCCTGTTCCTTTTTTTTGTCTTCCGGCGTAAAGGTAAGGTTTTCTTCCTGCTGCGGTTTGTCATGTCCGGGATGATCGTCCTTCCACCATTCTCCTACAGGATTGACAGCCTGTGGAATCTCCGTGTTTTCCTGCATAAGGGAAGATATCTGAAGCTCCCTGCGAGAAAGAACCTCGTCACGTATTTCCTTCTCATATCCCTGAGTTGAGGGCGTATAAAAAACTCTTCCTACAAGTGCATCAGGAAGATACTGCTGTGCAATCCAATGGTTACGGTAGGCATGCGGGTACAAGTATCCGCTTCCATGACCGAATCCCTCTGCATCACGGCTTGGATCCTTAAGGTGATTTGGAACGTCCGCATCCTCTTTTTCTACCGAGGAAAGAGCGTCAAAAAATGCCATGGCACTGTTGGACTTTGGCGCGGTGGAAAGATATAGCGCTGCATGGGCAAGGAAATAGTTTCCTTCCGGCATACCTACACGGTCAAAGGCCTGGGCACAGGATGCGACTATTGAGATGGCGTTTGGATCTGCAAGACCTGTATCCTCACACGCGGAAATAAGCATGCGGCGGAAAATGAAATGAGGATCTTCTCCTGCCTTTACCATGCGTGCAAGCCAGTAACATGCGGCATCAGGATCACGTCCCCTAAGGCTTTTTATGAATGCGGAGATAATGTCGTAGTGATAGTCACCGTCACGGTCGTAGAGCACTACTTTTTTCTGAATTGATTCCTCACATGCTTCCTTGCTTATGTAGATTGTGCTTCCATAGCTTGGAACAGGAGGAGTTGCTAGTGGTGCCCAGTGTTCAGGGGTGGTCTCTACTGCAAGCTCCAGTGCGTTAAGAAGACTGCGTGCGTCTCCGTTTGCGGTCTCCACAAGATGCTCAAGTGCCCCTTTTTCAAATTCAATTTTCCAGTGGCCGTAACCTCTCTCTGTGTCTGCAAGTGCCTGTTTTGCGGCGTTCATCAAATCCTGGTTTGTGAGCGGCTTTAGCTGAAATACACGGCTTCGGCTTACAAGGGCCTTGTTCACCTCAAAAAAAGGATTCTCGGTTGTGGCACCGATTAAGATTATTGTTCCATTTTCAACCCAGGGAAGAAGTGCATCCTGCTGGCTTTTATTCCATCTGTGGACTTCATCGACAAAAAGAATAGTCTTTCTCTGATAAAGGTTTCTCTGCTGCTCTGCCTCGGAAATTGCCTTGCGTATGTCTGCAACACCTGTTAAAACTGCATTCAATGTGATGAAATTTGATTTTGTGTGGTTTGCTATGACCCTTGCAAGTGTGGTTTTTCCTGAGCCCGGGGGACCGTAGAATATGACTGATGTAAGCTGGTCTGCGGCAATGGCACGGCGTAAAAGTCTGCCTTTACCGACAATGTGATCCTGACCTATGTATTCATCAAGTGAGCGCGGACGCATTCTGGAGGCAAGAGGCTCGTGTGATGGCTCCCTCTGATCAAATAAATCTGCCACTTGGTCCGCCCCGTTTTATTATTCTCCGTCCCTGTTCCAGACACCGCGTGAAGGATAGTATGCATAAAGGCCGTTTTCTTCAAATGTATCAGCGGAAGAAGAAAGTGAACCTGCAACCGTCATGGAGGCATATTCATCTGTCTGGCCTTCTGGCTTTGTAGGATCAAGCACGAATACCATAGGAACTATTCCTGTAACAAGAGACTGTGCATTGTTTGCAAAATCCGTTGTATGTGATTCAGGTACACCATCTGCACCAAGCCTTACCCTTTTGATTCCCTTGGTTGTTCCCAAAAGAAGATAGTCGCTGGTTGCTGCAATGGACTGTATGTCATCACAATCAAGATCAACATGATCTGTTGCTGAAATTGAATTACCGTAATAAAGTGTCTTGCTGTTATGGGAGAAATAATATTTTCCGTTGTTCGCCTTACATATAGCCGCTGTAGTCCAGAAGTAGTCTCCCGCTGCTCCAAGAGAGTCTCCTGATGCAGATGAATTATGTGTAGGGGTGTTTGTTCCATTCAGCGTGAAAATTTTTGGGGTAGTTTCACCATTTTTTAATAGACTTGCATATGCATGCCTTTCAGATGCATTAACTGCTTTGTTGTCAAAAATGCGTCCACCCTGTGTTGCGTATGAATCACTTGCGGAGCCATAGTCAGTAATGCTGAATATGTTTATCTGAGTCCATGTAGAACCGTTGTTTGATGCATACAGTCTTATAGCGGCAGGCAGGTTAAGGCTCTTGTCGTTGTCTGCGGCAAATTCGTACGTCTGGGCATAAATATTGGAATTATCGGTTGCAAGGAAGAAAACAAATTCATTTGAACCTATTCCGCTCCTTGATGACTCTGACCACTGACCGTTCTGTCTGCCTGTTGTACTTGATGGGCTTGCGGTTTTTTTATAGATTCTGCCGTTAGAGGCGTACAGATAGTCACCAAATCTTACCATTGAGTATATGTCACCCTGGAGGCCTTCTTCCTGGACAACCTCCTGAGAGATCATGTAAAAAATCGGGTCATGACAGCTTACTGCCAGAAATAGGGTTGCTATGGAAAAAACTGTAACTGCTATGGAAATAATCTTTTTCATTATATAAACCTCTTAGAAATAATACCTGGCAACAATGTCTAGTGAAATAAACTGCCCGATAAAGTTTTCGTTAGCCTTGCCATAGAGCTTAAGTAACTGCGGCATGAAAGTATATGATACGTCCCCGCCTAAACTCCAGTTTTGATTTATACGGTAATGAACACCCGCCTGCGGTCTGAGTACGAATCCAGGCCAGTATGTCTGGTTTCCGTATGTTTCCCATGCAAATCCCAGTGCAAGGGTCAATGGGAATTCAAAATTCTTGTATGTAGGCTGATATGTGATTGTCGCAAGAATCGGAATGGAGTTAAAGATATTTCCTCCGATTGTAGGATGGAATGCAAAAGAAAAGTCAATTCCAAATGCAAGGTTCGGGGTAAAGAAATAATGGTAGCCCAGGTTAGCCATACCGCCTGTCTTAATCTTGCCATCAGTAAACGGGTTGCCGAAAAACATAGGAAATTCAGGGCTCAGCGAGATTCTTATGTACTGGTCACCTTCCTGGTTCTGGCTGTATATGAACTGAACAGAGTCCTCATATTCATGCTGATATTGAATTTCTTCTGATTCCTCAGCAGTCTGTGCGAATATTGCTGCACTGAAAAAGAGAGTAGCAAGCAATAATGATATACGTTTCATAAATTCCTCACATAATTATTTATATCAAAGCATACTGTCAATACTTTAATTTGTTTCAAGAATAATATATAATGTAAACACTATATCGAAATTCTTGTAAAAATTCAACACATGCCGTACTAATTTAAACTAACGGCAGGACGGAAGGTTACAAATGAGCGCTCAAATTATTGACGGAAAGGCGGTTGCAGCCGAGGTTAAGGCAGATGTGTCACGCAGGGTGTCTGAATTAAAGGAAAAAGGCATAATTCCATGTCTTGCGGTTATTCTGGTGGGTAATAATCCCGCATCCGTAAGCTATGTCACGGGAAAAAGAAAGGCCCTTGCAGAGGCAGGAATGGCAGACAAAAGCATGGAATTGCCGGAATCAACCACCGAGGAAGAGCTCCTTAAGCTCATAGCCGAATTGAATGCAGATGACACGGTTCACGGAATACTGGTTCAACTGCCTCTTCCAAAGCATATAAACGAGGAAAAAGTGACCAACGCGATTGACCCGAAAAAGGATGTTGACGGTTTCCATCCTGTGAATGTGGGAAATCTTGTTACCGGTGGAAAGGGATTCTTACCATGTACCCCGCACGGTGTCCTTGTTCTCCTAAAAAAAGCCGGAATCGAGACCAACGGAAAACGTGCTGTGGTAATCGGCCGCAGTAATATCGTGGGAAAACCGATGTCACTTCTTCTTTCACGCCGCGAGTATAATTCAACTGTAACAATGTGCCATACAGGAACAAAAGACCTTGCCTCGATTACAAGGGAAGCGGACATCATTGTCGTCTGCACAGGCCACCCCAATACTCTGACAGGCGACATGATAAAGGAAGGTGCTGTGGTCATAGACGTTGGCGTAAACCGCATACCTGATGCAAGCAAGAAAAGCGGATTCAGGCTGGTGGGAGACGCAGATTTTGACACCGTAAAGGAAAAGGCCTCATTCATCACCCCTGTACCGGGAGGAGTAGGTCCCATGACAATCGCCATGCTCATCTACAATACACTGGAGTCTGCCGAGAAAACATCTCTCGTGCAATAATGCATTTTGTGATATAATCTCTTAAGGAGGAATTCATTATGCTTGTAGTGTCATATTCAGATTTTTTCGCAAATCCATCTAGATATAAACAGGAAGCATCTGTTTCAGGATTGAAGATTTTGCCGGAAAAGAAGCAGAAAAGGATTTCCCGTAGCTTACAAAGTAAATTGGATGCACTTGATGCAGTTGTAGGACTCATCCCCGCAGAGATAAATGCAGAAGCTTTGTTGGAAGAGAGAAGAATATCAAAATGAAAGTATTGATTGATACAAATGTAATTATTGACATCATCAATAAAAGAGAAAAGTTTATAGATGCATCATTTGGTGCTGTTCAGTATGCATTTCAAAATTGCACACCTTGTGTTTCTACAACAACTGTTACAGACACATTATATATTACCAGAAAAACATATCTTGATTCCGATACACAAAAGAAACTTCTATCTGTCTTCTTCTCAAAATTCAAAATACTC
>JAGADS010000348.1 GCA_017613485.1 Treponema sp. | reverse complement strand
GCCAAAGACAAAACAGGCAGAGTCAACATGGGCAAAAGGCGGTAAGACAGACAACGGGGTAAAACAAGAAGAGACAAGGCAGCCTGATAAAAAAACAGAAACGAAAGATGATCCAAAACAGGAAATCGTAATCATACCTCCAAAGGAAACACAGTCTTCACAATCCGAGCAGCCAAAGCCCGTTCAAGAATCTAAAGAAAAAAATCAGTCCACTACAGAAAAGAAGCAGCAGACCGGACAAAACCAGCAGACACAGAGCTCACAGAAAAATGTGATTCAACAGCAGGATAAAATTGCCTCGGTTACTGTCAGTCCACAGCCGCAGATTCAGAAACTGCCGAAAAAACTCTTTGACGTTCCTCAGGCAAAACCGGGCACAAAGATTTGCTTTGTAATCGATGATGCGGGGGCAAACCTGGGCAATCTAAAACGCTATACTTCCCTTCCTTTCCCGATTACGATAGCGGTTCTTCCGAGACTGGCCCAGTCATCTGAATGTGCTCAGGCTGTAAGGACATCCGGTAAGGAGCTGATATTGCACCAGCCGATGCAGGCTCACGACTACGCAAGCGGAACTACACCGAATCCGGGACCGGGTGCAATTCTTCCCGACATGACAAGCTATGAGATTGCACAGACTGTAAAGGCAAACCTTGATTCCCTTGGCGGCGGAGTAAAGGGCATGAACAACCACGAGGGATCCCTGATTACGGAAAACTACATAAAGATGAATACAGTCCTTGAGGTTGCGATAGAGAGGGGCATTTATTTTCTTGATTCCCGCACGACTTCTTCCAGCGCTGTTCCTCAGGTGGCACTTGAGCGTGATGTACGTTATCTTGCGCGGTATGCTCCGTTCCTGGACAATGAGATAAACCGTGCCTCAATGCTGGAGATGATTTACAAGGGCCTTGAGACTGCCAATAAAAACGGATATGCGGTGATGATCGGGCATGTTGACAAATCGGTAAACGTCCTGCCGCAGCTTTTGAGTGACATTTATCCCTATCTTGTTCAGGCGGGGTATACGGTTACTGTGCCTTCCAAATTATAAAGCCATAATCGGAATGGTCTAGGCTGTGACGTGGGCGTCCTTCATTCTGCGGATGGCACGGAGTTCTGCCTGCCTTACTGCCTCTGGACTTACTCCCATAAGGCTTGAGACTTCCCTTAATGTCTTGGTTTTCTGATCGCATTCAAAATTGTAGCGGTACCAGATTACCTTGCGCTCATTGAGAGGAAGGCTGTTTATGAGTGTGCGGATGTCATTCTTTTCTTCCTTGTCGAGGTACTGGCTCTCTGGTGAGTATGTCGTGTCAGAAATGAGGTCACCCAGGGAAAGTGCATTCTCATCGTCAGAAACTAGTGAGTCAAGAGAAGCTACTGTAAATTCGTATTTCAGGCAGTTGTGGACAAGAGCATGTGAAAGACCTATGTGTGAAGCAATCTGCTTTTCATCCGGCATTTTTCCGTTCATGCAGAAAAGCTCCTGCCGTGCCTTTTGAATCCTTCTAAGAATCTGGTCTTTTCTTGTGGGCAGAGAAATCATCGCGGAATGTGAGTTAAGATAGCGTATTATGTACTGGATAATCCAAGGATATGCATAGGTTGAAAAACGTGTATTGAACGATGAGTTGAATTTTTTAGCGGCACAGATTAATCCCAGGTTGCCTTCCTGAATCAAGTCCATCACAGACTCGCATGTGTTCAGGAATGATTTTGAGATATTCACCACAAGGCGGAGATTGGATTTTATCATCTTATCCAGCGCGTCCCTGTTTCCTTCCTGGATTTGAACAGAAAGCTCCTGTTCTTCCTCTGCACTCAAAAGAGGGTAGCGCTTGAGTTGAGTTAAATACTCTGCAATTATCTGATGTTCCATTTTTTCTTTCTCCAGTTCAATTTAAAATTCAATTCCAGTTTTAACATAAATCTATTAGCAATTTACGTGCCAACTTTGAGTTTTCTGTGTTTTAAGATTGAAGGTTGAGAGGTTCAATTAAGATAAATCATTGTAATATATAAAAATAATATTTTAAATATTTTTGTTGTTTTTTATCCGTTTTATTCAAAAGTGAACGGAATAGTACGGTTTTTATACTTTTGTATACTTTTCTCAGCCAAATCGTATTGCAAAATTGTCGACAGTGTAAAAATTTATACAGAACAAGCTGGGCTCTTTAATGTATTAAGTTCTACCTGCCGATAATGGATTCAGAGGTATATTCAATGAAAAAAGGGACGGATTTTTTTACTGATAACGAGGAATTCAACACGCTGAACAATGAGCTGACTGTAAAATACGACAGCATTACGGTTTCGGAGATATGGAAAAAGATAGCTGCCTGCTACGATGATATCTGGGCTCAGTATTCCGGTGTGAACGATGCCCTGAAAAAGCACTTGAAGTACATGATTCCCTATATCGCCGTCTACAAGGTCCTGTATGAGGATGACAGAAACGATGCCCTTGAGCTTGTTATTGAGCAGGCAAAGATGAATGCAATAGAGAAGAGGAAATTCTACGAGGGCTATTCAACCCGATTCCCCGGACTGTTCATAAAAAAATGCCGCAAGATGGCAAAGGGATTTTATGCCGAGAAAGCAGGATTTGAGGTTGAGCTTGAGGAAACACCCCCGAATGAGTGCAAGTTCGTTATCAAGAAATCTCCCTATCTTTCAATTTGTACGGAAAACTCTTGCACGGAGCTTGTAAAGATATTCAGTGACAATGACCTCTATTATTTTGCCAATCTCCCGAAAATTGCATTCAAGAGAAACGGCAATCTTGAGTCAGAGGAAGAGCCTTGTGAGTATCATTTTACTGTAAGGGAGCAGGTACTCTCCGTCTGATTTTGAATGGAAAAGATAGATGAGCGGTAATGTGGAGCGGCTTGACAAAGTATTGTCCCGTCACGGTTACGGAAGCAGGAAAGACACAGGAAGACTTATAGCTGGCTCCAGGGTGTGTGTCAATGGAGAGATTACAAGGGATTCAGGCTTTCATGTGAGTCTGGACAAAGACAGGATCTCGGTGGACGGAAAGGATCTTGAGATAAAGATTCACCGTCACCTTATGATGAATAAAAAGGCAGGCTATGTGTGCTCTACAAAAGAGGGGGCGCATGAGACAGTGTTTGACCTGCTGGACGGCGAGGACATTCACGGTTACCTTGGAGGCGAGCTTGCACTTGTAGGCAGGCTTGATGTTGACACGGAAGGCCTCCTGCTTTTTACGACGGACGGTAAGCTTAACCATTTCCTTACGTCACCGAAAAACCGTGTGCCAAAGACTTATCTTGTTCATCTTGCGAATGCAGTAAGTGATGAGGAGAAAAAGGCATACGCGTTAAAACTGAAGGAAGGAATTCATATCGATGCTGACGGAAACGATGAGGCATGTGACTGTCTGCCGGCGGAAATTGAATGGCTTAGTGAGAAAGAGAGTGGTGTTCCCTGTTCATGCCACCTTACGATATATGAGGGAAAATACCACGAGGTAAAGAGAATGTTCAGTGCCTTGGGAAACAGCGTGGCATACCTTAAGCGCGTTGCGTTCAATCAACTTAAACTGGACGAAAAGCTTCTTCCGGGGCAATACAGGGATTTGACGGAAGATGAATTGGAAAAACTTAAAGAGTGTGCAGGGAATCTGTAGGGAGAAAGATATGAGGATACAGGCTTTTAAGGATACGGTAAGGCTTACAAATGAAGGCTCGCTTGAGCTTTTTTTTCTTGGAACAGGAAGTGCCTTTGTAAAGCAGAATCATCAGAACAATTTTCTTATCATAAAGGGACAGGATCATCTTCTTGTTGACTGCGGAACACAATGTCCTATTGCATTCTACAAATACAACAGCTCGGTGATGAATGTGGAGAACGTTTTCCTGACGCACAGCCACTCAGACCATATCGGAGGTGT
>JAGADS010000043.1 GCA_017613485.1 Treponema sp. | reverse complement strand
CAGGAAGAAGAACGCAGGAGCCCTTACAACTTCAGACAAGATTGATAAGGTTGTTACAAACAGATGGCTTGGACTTCCGATTTTTGCCGCTGTAATGTTCCTTGTTTACTGGATTGCAATGGTTGCAGTTGGAGCACCCGCTACAGACTGGGCAAACGACGGCCTCTTTGGTGACGGATATCACCTGCTTGGAATAGATGGCGGCTACGAGGAAATTGCAGAGAACTATGCAGAAGCATCCGCTATTGTTGAAGGCTATGATCTTTATGTTGAGGAAAACGGAGCTGGACCGACAGGCGACTTTGCATACACTCTTGAAGATGAAGAGACACTTGAGATAATTGAGGAGACTGCAAGTCTGGAAGATTATGAGGAAGCAGTAAAAACTCTTGAAGAGATTGGTGATGAGCCTGACCCGGCAGAATATGGCATATGGGTTCCTGGTATTCCGGCACTTGTTGAGTCAGGACTTGATGCGGCAGGTGCAGCTGACTGGCTTAAGAGCCTTATCCTTAACGGTATTGTAGCTGGTGTTGGAGCTGTCCTTGGATTTGTTCCGCAGATGCTGGTGCTCTTCATAATGCTTGCATTCCTTGAGGCATGCGGTTACATGGCACGTATTGCATTTGTTCTTGACCGCATATTCAGGAGATTCGGACTTTCCGGAAAATCATTTATCCCGATGCTCATTGGTGTTGGCTGCGGTGTTCCTGGAATCATGGCAAGCCGCACAATCGAAAATGAACGCGACAGACGCATGACAATCATGACAACCACCTTTATTCCATGCAGTGCAAAAGTTCCTTTCATTGCAATGATAGCAGGTGCCCTGTTCGGTGGTTCCGCTTGGATTTCTACCTCAGCATATTTCCTAGGAATGGCGGCAATAATCATCTCGGGTATCATGCTCAAGAAAACAAAGATGTTCGCCGGTGATCCTGCACCGTTCGTCATGGAGCTTCCTGCATACCACATGCCTACTCTTGGAAACGTACTGCGCTCAATGTGGGAACGCGGATGGTCATTCATCAAGAAGGCCGGAACAATCATTCTTCTTTCAACAATATTCGTATGGTTCACATCTTACTTTGGATTTGCAGAAGACGGATTCCGCATGCTTGAGGAAGATGAGCTTGAATTCTCTATCCTTGCAAAAATCGGCAATGCAATCGCATGGATATTCATTCCGCTTGGATGGGGTAACTGGCAGGCAGCAGTTGCAAGCATTACAGGTCTTGTTGCAAAGGAAAACATCGTCGGTACAATGGGCATCCTTTACGGCGGCGGAGAACTCACAGCATGGCAGGCACTCGCACAGGCATTCACAGGTGTTACAGGCTTCTCATTCCTGGTATTCAACCTTCTGTGTGCTCCATGTTTTGCCGCAATCGGTGCAATCAAGCGCGAGATGAACAATCATAAATGGACATGGTTCGCAATCGGATATCAGTGTTGTTTCGCCTATGCAATCGCACTTATAGTCAATCAGATTGGAGGAGCCTTTACCAACAACCTTAATATAATAGGATTGATATTTGCCATTGCAATACTTGCACTGATTATCTACATGCTGTTCTTTAAGAAATACACAGAAGCAAACAAGCTTAAGCTCAACGCTAAAGTAAAATAAAACAGGAGTCACAGGATGATGATGTGGATTACCGCAAACCTTGGAACAATTCTTATAAGCCTTTTTCTAGTTCTTCTTGTAAGCGTAATAATCCGTTCTATGATAAAGGATAAGAAACAAGGCAAATCATTCTGTGGCTGCAACTGTTCCCATTGCAAGATGTGTTCAGCCTGCAGAAACCGTCAAGGATGAAACAAACTTCTCTATCTCACGGCTCATCTCTTCGCTCTTGTAATGGTGGATGTAGTGGCCGCAATCGTAGGAAATTAACTTGGCGTTCATTACCTCTGCAAAGGCTTTTTGATCTTCTATCCAGTTTTGGAAAGTCTGCTTGCCGTTTGAGCAGAACATCAGCGTGGGGATTTTCCTATAACCTGCATCACCGACTATCGTGGAATTTTTTCTGACCTGTTCTGCTTCCCTTCCATAGCATTCATTGAAGGCATTTCGTTTTTGAAGGAGCTTTAATTGTTTTACCTCATCTTTAGTCAATGAATCATTTTTTGATATTGTTGAAAGCTTGTAGAGTCCGAGTTTCTTTAGTGTTCCCAGCAGTTTTTTTCTTTTTTCAATATCTGCATCGGTCCATCGGCTGTATGAAATTGGAGATGTCATGTCAATTCCGATTAAGGCACTTATGTCATCAGGATAAAGCTGAGTCCACCGTATTGCTTCAATTCCTGCCATGGAGTGCGGAAGAAGAATATACGGTCCCTTTTCCTGAAGCATGTCCAGGGCCTGTTTTTGAATGGACACAAGGGAATCTATGTCGCAGGGAGCCTCACAAATATCAGAATACCCGTACCCGAATTTTTCCACCACGATGATCCTGAACTGCTCGCTGAGTTTTTGATACAGTATCTTAAAATCATATACTGGAGAAACTGTGCTTGAGCCTGCCATAAAGACAAGCTTCGGTTTATTCACATCTCCAGTTCTGTAGACGTGTATCTTGTGTCCTTGTATCGTAACAAATTCGCCATTGGGTGTAAGTGCTTCCATCGGGCCGCTCCTCAACTGTAAATAGAATCTATGTTTCATTATAAAGCCGTTTATGTTTTTTTACAAGTTAATGCGCAAGTCATTTTTTTTCCTTTACTTTTTGCGACTATTTTGAGTATATTATAATTAGAGAAAATCTCGTGGAGGCAAAGTTACCGCACGTTTTGAACCAACCATGGATATGGAAGAAGTCCGCAAGGCTGTGGAAGAAGCATTGTAGGGGCGTATCAAAATGCCGTTAAAACCATTCCTTGACCTGTAAGAAATCCCATGTTAGAATTAAATATATGTAATGTGGTAAACGTCCAGCTTTGGGGTTACACAAAAGGAGGAAACATGATGAGGAATTTTAAGTGGATTTTAACGGCTTTGCTGCTTGCAACTACCATTTGTTTTATGGCATGTGAAACTACAAAAGTGGCAAGTACGACGAACGAGGCTGCCAGTGAACCGACTGGTCCTTACAAGGTTGGCGACATCGTCCTTAACGATGGCAGTTCTATCGCTTATACCCCAGAGCTTACACTTACAGGACAACAAAAAGCAAAGGCAATTGCCGTAATCTATAAGGTGGAAGGCGGCAAAGCTTATGGAGTTGGATTAGTTCAGAATACAAAAGGCCTTGCATGGTGCTTAAACTCCGCAAAAGGATTTGAGACTAAAATTTCAGCCATTGAATGTACTCCAGGGGCAAGCGGCAGAAACATGACATTTACCGGAGACACAGACGGCAGTGACAACTTTGCAAAAATTGGTGAAGCACTTGGAAATAATGATGATACAAATGATTTAAGCAAGTATCCTGCATTTGAGTTCGCAATTAACTATAAAGATAAAGCCGGAAGTCATGTAAAGGGCACTGCTTACGAAACAGGCTGGTATTTGCCAGCTCTTTCTGAACTTTTGGATATCTGGCTGGAAAAGAAAACTGTAAACGCCGCAAGCAAAATATGTGGAGGTTCTGAGTTTGCCAACAGATGGTATTGGTCATCATCACAGGATCCCGATAACGATACCGCCTATCTGCTCAATTTTGAACTTGGAGGTGCAGAGCGTAACGTAAAGATGGAAGACACCAATTTCGTCTGTTGCATCCGAATTTTCGAATAACTTCATATTTGAGGATCCGTTTATGTCAGAATACATTATTGCCGCTGACTGTTTGAGTTTCATATTCATCTCCGTAATTCTGATAGGAACGCTGACGAGTTCGAAAAAGAGCAAAAAGGCTTCTACAAAACTGTTTATCTGGATGCTTGCTGTTTTTCTTTTTGCGGTTCCGGTAGATGCCCTAAGTTATCTGGCTGAAAAATTCATGGAAAATGATTCCCTGCTCAGGTGTGTGAACATGCTGGCCTATCTGTTTATCGTTTTATTCGTCGGCATGTTTTCGCTGTATTTGGTTTCCGTCATTCGGGAGAAAACCTACACATCCTACAGAGTGCTGCTTCCAATAATGATAATTACGATTCTTTACATAGTCATTACCATTGTCGGAACGGTAACAGGAAAACTTTTTACAATCACTGACCACAAGTTTTGTCCCGGACCATGGCATATCCTGGTTTACGCCCTCACTCTAATCGACATGCTCTATCTTTCTTTTGTATTGTTCAGGTACCGGAAGAAACTCAAGACAAAAGAAGTAATGGGATTCAGCACATACCTGATATTCCCCTTTCTTCTTTCGTTGGGCGCACTCTTTTTCAAATTCCCTGATTTTACCTATGCCACAGCAGCAGTTTCCCTATTGATAATCTATATGACGATTCAGGCGCAGACAAT
>JAGADS010000347.1 GCA_017613485.1 Treponema sp. | reverse complement strand
TTTCCGAATTCAATAATCTGATTAATGACCTTTCCTGCTATTCCCTGACGACGCTTTTCGGGAACAGTATAAACGTTCATAATATTTCCAATGCGTCCATGAAGAAAACTAGGATTCGCAGGCTTTTCGATAATCAGCAAAAATGCAATTGAAATAATCTTTCCATCTTCCTCAGCCGTAAAAACAAAACAATCGCGGTTAAGATGATTTTTAAGATAAACTTCAAGCTGCTCTTTCATAGTAGCTTCATCCTCTTGAGTCTGTGGCCCAACATCCTCGCGAAGAAAATCCAGACGACATTTTATTATTTCATCAAGCTTGGTCAAATCTGTTTTTGTATAATCTATCATATTTTACTCCACCTTACATTCAGTCCAATCAATGTCTTCCTCAGCGGAAAGTCGTTCTTCTTTGATTGTTATTTGCTTGTTACCCATTTGATTCTTACCTTATTGCTTTATAAAATCATTCTCATCAAATTCCGAAAAGCTTTTGGAAATTTGAATCCACAGCCTCACTAAGCTTTCGCCCGGAAATATTTCTCTTTGAGGCAATATATTCATAGACATATTTTATATTCTCAGGAATATTTGATCCTCCTTTTACCGGGACCGGTGGATAAAACGGACAGTCGCTTTCTATCAGGAGACGATCTTTAGGAACATAGCTCACCAAATCCGACATATCGCTAAATGATTTTTTTCCGGCATAGGTGACAGTTCCGCTGAAGCTCACATACCATCCCAAATCAAGGAAAAATTCCAATTCTGACTGATTGTATGAAAATCCGTGTACAAGCCCCCTGTTCCATTTTACAGCCTTTAGGACATCAGAAGTTTCCTTGAAACCTTTCCTGCTATGAAGGACAAAAGGCATGTTCAGTTTTTTAGCCAGAGTAAGCTGCATAGCAAACAAATCTTTCTCATCACTTACAGTGTCATGGTCAAAATACTCGTGATCGCGTCCCTGAAATTCCACGGAATCCCAGTCATGGTCAATTCCTCCGGGTCCGATTCCTACAAGGTGTCCTGCAAAAATACTGTCGCTCGACTTGAAATCATTTATCACATTCTCAAGATTTTCTATAGTCTCAAAGCGGTTGTCCACGGAATCCAAATCAGGCATCACACCGGCGGTAAAATACATCATGTCCTGAACATGTTTTCTTTGAGTCTCATCATCAATCAAACCAAGGCACTCTTCCACACGCTCTGTACGGGACCATATATCATCGTCGTGAATTCCGCTGTCCAATGCAAATGAAGCTCCATTCCGCTCCATCTCCATAAGACTGTCCGCGCCCTGCTGCAGGCCGAGATCTTCCGTGATTTGAAAAAAATTCATCAGTGAATCTGAATACATTTATAAACCATTCCTTCACAGCTGTTGCAGGCATTTTCCCATTGGGGCAGCCTTTGCATAACTGATAGTTTTATTTCCTCGTCAAATACAAGATGTAAGTATCTTTGAATACAACACAATTACCATGCGCAAGAACGGCATTGTGCAAACCATCAAAAAACTTTGTTTCATAAGGCTCCGGAATTACAAGATGATCGCAGTGAGTTTTGCAGAAAGCTACATATTCATCTGCAGTGAATTTTCGCTCGCCATAAAAATACCGGCGTTCAAAATTTTTATAGCCGTAGTTTGTGGCGTTTTCATAACGGAAGCCCGCGTGCTGATATTTGTATTCTGGTTTGAAATATTCATCATAAACTTTCTGAATATCCTGATATAAAGCTTCATTTGTGGACTTATAATCAGCCGAGACAAGCATCATTGCAAGAGTTCCGCCATCTTTGAGTAGGTCATAAGTTTTTGAAAAGGCAACATCCTCAGGAATCCACTGAATCGTTGCTGCGGAATAAATCATGTCAAATTTTTGTGAGCCAAAATCATGCGTGATAAAATCATCATTTACAATACTAAAGTTCGGACGCTTACCATATTTTTCCTGCATCTTTGCATAAAGGTGTTCACCAAGCTCAATTGCATGATAGTCGCAGCCTGTGTCCAGAATCGGGTCGGTTGCCTGTCCTGTTCCCGGGCCTATCTCAAGAACTTTTTTACCCGCTCCAATTCCTGCATAATCAATTAAAGCATCAAAAAGTTCCTTGCTATAACGAGGACGATACTTATCAAACTGCTCTGGGATAGTATCAAATATTTTTCGAAATTCCATTTTTATGTTTCCCCCTATTTTCTACGTCATCCTAATTTCATTCAATGGAATGAAACAACCTTATCATAGTCATATCCCCGGTCTGGAGTGAAATTTCTTTTGGTCAGCGTAAAATACACCACTCCATTTTTTCTCACTGGGATTTGAACAGATGCTTTACCATCTTCTGGTTTTATGACTTCACTTTCAACACAGGGCCATGATGCGCTCTTAATCAAATCTGTCTGTGCCTTTGTAGGATAAGCAGGCTCTCCCATATCATGCCACAGCTTAAGCGGATTGCAGCATTTTTCATCAACTGTTTTCGTAACAAGCGTATACTCAGCGTCTTCTTTAAACTGAAGCTCAAGTTCCTGAATCCTGTCATCTTCATCTATGTTCCAGAGGATCCCCGCATAATGCCCATGCGAATCATTGCATGATATTACTGCATTGTCATCACGGTACACACAGTTTCCACCAAAGAGTTTCAGCTGCTTGTAAAAATAAAAAGTCCAGAATGTCGGCTTGGGTATGTTACCGGCTGCAACCATTCCGAAACCTCCATGGAAAAGTGAATCAGGAACACCCTGCTCCTCAAACACATCACCGAATGTCCAGTATGAATATGCCTCATTTACGTCACCCAGTCTGGAAAGCTGCCTTGCAAGATATGCGGCATTAATGTTCGTGTCGTGGATTACACCCTTTGGAGTATATGACGTGCTGAATTCAGTAAGGTGAATCGGGAGCCCCTTGAACTCCTCAAACGAATCTACTATATCTCTTGTTGACTTGAGGTTTGAGAAACGCATCTCAGAGTCTTCAAGTTTTGAATAGTCATAATGTCCGATTCTCTCTGGAAATTCAACTGTATAATGATGTCTTGTAATACAATCCGGCTTGATTTTCTCTTTACGGCAAAAATCGAGGAAAGCTTTCATCCATTCAGCATCTTTTACACCACAGATGGCAGGTCCGCCAACTTTAAAGCGGCTGTCGTATTCCTTGATTGCAATATACGTTTCCTTGAACAGCTTGAAATATTCATCCATATCCGCCTTATACCAGAATCCGGGAAGATTTGGCTCATTCCAGACTTCAACAGGCCATTCCGTCACTTCATCCCCATAGCGTTTTTTCAGGTGCCTAAGGAGTGCAATCACCATGTCAGTCCACAGGCGGTAATCTTTTGGGGGAGTCGTGTTTCCCTTCCAGTAGAAAATGGTCTGGGTTCCGCTTGCAAGTTTTTTCGGCATAAAACCAAGCTCAAGATACGGCCTTATTCCCAGCTCAAGAAATTTATCGAATATCCTGTTTATGTATGTGTAATTGTATTCAACCTTAGTCTCTCCGTTTTCCTCATACTCATGGTAGATTGAAACATCATCGGAGAAAAGTCCATGTCCCCGGATAAAAGAAAATCCTATCATTTCCTGAACAAACGCCAGCTCTTTGATATACTCATCTGTCAGCGCCAGACCAAGACGACCTGTACCTACACAATAATCCACATTGTTGCGGAACTCCACCCTGTTTTTCGGATTGACCATAATCTTTTCTGTTTTCATCTTTTATTTCTCCTTTTGCATGATACCATTATTGCACCCCTTAATCTACCGTCGCAACCATAACACAATCAAAGGAAGCCTCTTATTTTTTTTCCAGATTTCCTTGACATTTTTCAAGACATAGGGTTATAATATAACCGACCGACTGTCAGTCTAAATAACTTAATTTCATGCGTCAGGGAAATGGCTTATGGATAAAAAATCAAATTTCGGAAAATTCATCCTGCTGTGGACTGGTGAGCTTATTTCATCCATCGGTGGAGGCCTTACAAGTTTTGGTCTTGGAGTTTACATTTTTAACGAGACTGGAAGTGCGGCAGGCATGGCTCTTGTAACTTTGCTGGGTTTTCTTCCTACCCTGCTTTTAAGCGTTCCTGCTGGAGTTCTTGCGGACAGATACGACAGGCGGCTTTTGATGATGATTGGAGACGGATGCTCTGCTCTTGGAATAATTTTCATTTTAATCTGTATGCTCAGCGGAGGTGCAAAACTATGGCAGATCTGCATAGGTGTGTTCATCAGCTCGGTTTTCTCGGCTCTTCTTGAACCGTCTTTCCGTGCAACCATAACAGATCTTTTGACCAAGGAAGAATATTCAAAGGCAAGCGGACTTGTTTCTCTTGCTGGCAGCGCAAGGTATCTTTTTTCTCCTGTGATTGCGGGTTTCCTTCTTGGCATAAGCGATGTAAAACTCCTTCTCATAATTGACATCTGCACATTTTTCCTTACAGTGATAAGTGCTGCGGTTGTAAGGAAGGGTATTACTGCAAAAACCGTGGAAGACAAAGCCCCGTTTATCGAAAGCATGAAATTCGGCTGGAAGACAATCCGTGAACGCAAAGGCGTGTTTCTTCTTGTAATTGTCATGTCCCTGATAACCCTGTTTCTTGGAATATTCCAGATACTGGCAGAGCCTCTTATTCTCGCATTCAAGGATGCGGCAACTCTGGGAGTGGCGGAAACCCTGTGTGCATGCGGTATGCTTGTCTCCGGTCTGATTCTTGGAATCAAGGGAATTAAAAAACACTTTGCACTTGTCCTGTTCATTTCAATTTTTCTCGCAGGCCTAGGCATGACAGGTTTCTCTCTATTTGAGAACATATATCCCATCTGTATTTTCGGTTTTGCTTTTTTTGCAACGCTGCCTTTCGCAAACAACAGTCTTGATTATCTTGTGCGCACGAACATACCGGATGAGGTTCAGGGGCGTGCATGGGGGCTCATCGGTTTTGTCTCTCAGCTGGGATATGTTGTTGCCTATGCGGTTTCCGGTGTTGCGGCAGACATTCTGGGAAAAATCGGGAACCGTGGAGTCGGCAGGGGTGCGGCTCTTGTCATCAAAATAGCAGGAATATGCCTGATTGTAATCTCGCTTGTTTTATCAAGAATAAAGAGCATAAAGGAACTTGAGAAAGGAGAAAATTCATGAGGATTGTAAAGGATGCGGAAGAAAGGAAAAATGAGATTCTTGATGCGGCAGAAAAGCTTTTTTCTACAAAGGGATTTGAATCTACAAGTATGAATGACATTCAGAATGAAATAGGAATAGCAAGGGGAACACTGTACTATCATTTCAAGTCAAAGGAAGAAATACTTGATGCAATAATTGAGAGGGTCACTTCCAGAATGACAGTTAATGCAAAAGCGGTAGCAGCCGACAAATCAATCCCGGTCATTGAGAGGCTTGTAAAAACAGTTCTTTCGCTGCGTCTAAGTGGAGAATCAAGGGATTTCCTCATGGAGCAGATTCACAAACCTCAAAACGCATTGATGCATCAGAAAATTCAGGATAAGACAGTCGAATCAGTCAATCCAATCATCACGGATATTGTAAAGGATGGCATAGAACAGAAAATATTCAGAACTGAATATCCAGATGAAACCGTAGAGATGGTAATGCTTTATTCAAATACCGCGTTTCATGATCTAGAGGGGCTTGATGATTCAGAAAAGATAAGAAAGGTAAATGGTTTTATTTACAATCTTGAGCGGCTTTTGGGAACAGAACAGGGCTCACTTGGCAAGGATTTTATTTCCCTGTTTGAATAGAATGCATAAGACAGGAGCATTATGTACAGAAGACTTTTTGTTAATGACTTTAAGAAAAACAAACTTATTACAACCGCGGTTTTTGTGTTCATGGCAATATCAGCGGCACTTATGGGTCTCACTGTCATGCTGTTTTCGGGACTGCTGGGCTCAATAGACAGCTTAATGGCAAAGGCTGATACATGTGATTTTCTTCAAATGCATTCAGGAGAAATTGACATTCATGCTCTTGAGTCTTTTGCAGAGAACACAGACGGCGTGGATAAAATGCAGACATGCAATTTCCTGAATATAGAGAACAGCATCATCTCCATCAATGGATATTCATTTTCAGAGAGCACGCAGGATAACGGATTCTGTACCCAGAGCAAAAGCTTTGACTATCTTCTTGATATGGAAAACCAGATTATCGAGGCAAAGGCTGGTACGGTTTATGTTCCAGTCTGTTACCGAAGCGAATATGGAATTCAGATCGGCCAGATAATGAAGTGCGGAAACATCAGTCTTACTGTCGCTGGATTTTTAAGGGACTCACAGATGAATTCAATGATGGCATCCTCAAAGCGTTTTCTTGTAAGTGAACAGGATTATGAAATGCTTAAGGAAATCGGAAGTGAAGAATACCTAATCGAATTCAAGTTGAAAGAAGGATATGATGTCAACACTTTTTCAACTGCCTATACCGATGCACACATGCCCTGCAATGGTCCTACAATAACATTTGCCCTCATCCGGCTTATGAATGCACTCTCCGACGGAATGATGATTCTTGTGATTCTTCTGGCAAGCATTGTTGACCTTGCAATCTCCATCGTATGCATACGTTACATTGTTCTTACCGGAATGGAAAAATCCCTCAGGGAAATAGGAATGATGAAGGCAATAGGAATAGCGGCAAGAGACATACGAAAATTCTACCTGAGGAAATTCATCATCCTGTCGTTTTCAGGTGCCTTTGC
>JAGADS010000042.1 GCA_017613485.1 Treponema sp. | reverse complement strand
TCTGTTCAATTGTATCAGTTCCGCAAAGGCGGAGGCTGCAAACTTTCCTTTTTGCACAATCAATCCTCAGATAGGTTCCACTGCGGTACCTGATAAAAGGCTGGAAAAACTGGTGGAGATGGTTCATCCCCGCAATGTGGTGGCAGCAACTGTGGAGATTGTAGACATTGCCGGCTTGGTGAAGGGAGCCAGTAAGGGAGAAGGTCTTGGAAACCAGTTCCTTGCAAACATCCGCGAGACAACAGTAATTGCACATGTAGTTCGCTGCTTTGACAACCCTGACATTCAGCACGTTAGGGAAGACGCTAAGACAGACGCACCAATTGACCCGGAAAGCGACATCCTTACAATCGACTTTGAGCTTGCACAGGCAGACCTGGACACAATAAACAAGAGGCAGGAGAAAATCACCAAGCAGATACGTGCATTGGGAAAGGAAGAGGAAAAACGTCTTGCCCCGTACAACAGCGCTGTTGCAAAAATAAAGCCGCTTTTGACCGACGGAAAATGTGCAAGAATGGCAGACCTTACCGACGAAGAGCGTGAGGCAGTCTATGACCTTCACCTTCTGACGATTAAACCACAGGTTTATGTATGCAATATTGACGAGGATACGATTCAGGCAGGAACAAACAAATATGTCGAGACAGTAAGGAAAATTGCTGAGGAGCAGAAATCCGAGGTAATCGTAATATGCGGAAAATTTGAATCAGATCTTTCTGACGTAACCGATGAGAATGACAGGCGTGATTTCATGGACAGCGTAGGCCTAAAGGAAAGCGGACTTACTGTATTGTCACGCACAGTCTATCACCTTATGGGATTAAGGACATTCTTTACAGGAGGCCCCGATGAATGCCGTGCATGGACAATTCATGCAGGAGACAAGGCACCTCAGGCAGCAGGAGTAATCCACACTGATTTTGAGAAAGGCTTTATCAAGGCTGAGGCATACACAGTTGACGATCTTAGGAAATACGGAACCGAGGCAAAAATCAAGGAAGCAGGAAAATACCGTCAGGAAGGCAAAGAGTATGTCGTCCAGGACGGCGATGTCCTGTTCTTCAAGTTCAACGTGACGAAATGATTTTTATTGATTCCAGGCATGTCATCCCGAACTTTCCATGTCATCCCGAACTTGATTCGGGATCCTAAGTTGCCATGGAAAGATTGCCGGATCATGTCCGGCAATGACACTATTACCTTCCGAACTGTCCATGTCATCCCGAACTTTCCATGTCATCCCGAACTTGATTCGGGATCCCAATATGGCATGGAAAGATTGTCGGATACGTTCTGCGGTTGCGCTACATGTCCTGCAATGACATAATAATTAATTACCTATAATCCGGACTTTAACGATAGCATCTGTACAAGGACTCCCATGTATTCAATGAAGTTGGGATAATTGAACAGGTGCAGGAAATAGAAGACCATACACAGGCATATTCCCGACACTATTATCTTGGTGAACAGATGAATCCAGTCCATGTCCAGTCCGATCTGAATCAAGATATAAATCGCGATGCAAAGAATTATGAACAGCGTAAAATGATTTGGAATCAGCAGTGTCAGTGGAATCGTTGCCAAAAGAAGTATGACAGGGAAAGTTTTTCCACCAGGCTTACATGACACAAGAATCACCGAGAGCCTTATCAGGATATAGAGAATGAACAGGATTGCAAAAATTGAATTGCGCCTGTAAAGTATTGACTCTACTATCGAATGCTGAAGCTCTATGTCACCAAGCTTGATGCTGGTCGTCTTGTCGAAGCAAAAAAGAAATGATCCGATGTGATAGAAAAAATCCGAGATGACATTGTGCGGCTTAAAATTGTTCTGGAAAAGAAGTATCGGCTTTACGGCAATGATCAGTCCCGCAAAGAAAAGAATGTCTGCAATGATGTCACCGACATAGCGCATTATGTTCTTGATTACTGTAAGAGGAGTTATCTGTCGCCTTACCCTGGCAGAAAAATAAGACTTTACGTCAGAGACCGCATGATTCCTTCCGACTGATATCATCTGAGGCTTATCCTCATCATCCTGCTTTTCCTCTTTCTTAACCTTTACCTTTTTGTAGCCCTTTACAGGTGCCTGGAAAAAATCAAGAATACCGTTTGCCGTCATTGACAGTGATTCAAGCGGAGACTGCTTTAAGTTATCATAGGGGAATTTTCCTCTTGCGGCATACTCAATGAAAATACGGCGTAAAATCGAAGCTTCATCGGTTGTAATCGGCTCAAGCTTTATCTGGATGCGTCCCATCTCTGTGGAGAACTGAAGGAATTCAACTGAATGATTCGTGTGGCTCAGGTTCTCCTTGTGGAGTATGGCAACCTTGAGTCTTGTGCTGTTTTCGGTAAGGATATTTGAAGGAACCGTGACCTCCTGCCTTCCCGCTGAATTGATTATTGATGTCGGAAGATTCCAGTAAAAGCCCTTGTCGGTAAAAACGAAACCCTTCCGTCTTAAATGAACCCAGATTCCGCAAATAATCTTCTCGTCGTCAGGTATTGAGTACTGTTTCTTAATTATATATTCAGATTGCCCAGAAAACCGAGTCTGCATCAGCATGGCCTATCACCGTCCTTGTTATTCGAAACCAATTATAAAGTCCCTTATCATTTATCGGCATTTTTATTCTGGAAGTGAAGGAGAATTGAATATATCGGTCTATTGCACAATCCCCCTTTTAGTGATACATTATTTCCTTAAGAGGTAATGCATATGGGAACACAAAATCTTGATTGGGGCAATTTGCCTTTTGGTTACATGGAGACGCACAAAAGCTTTGTGTCATGTTTTAAAAACGGAGCATGGGATGAGGGAAAACTTACTTCCGACCATACCGTCACTATCAGTGAGTGTGCAGGTGTCTTGCAGTATGCCCAGACATGCTTTGAGGGTCTAAAGGCCTACACCACGGCAGACGGTAAGATTGTATGCTTCCGCCCGGATCTTAACGCAGACAGAATGAAGGACTCTTGCGAGAGACTGGAAATGCCTGTATTCCCCAAGGACCGCTTTATTCAGGCTGTAATCGATACAGTCAAGGCAAACATTGATTTTGTTCCACCTTATGGCTCAGGGGCTACCCTTTACATCCGCCCTTATATGTTCGGTTCAAATGCAGTTATCGGTGTTAAGCCGGCAGATGAATATCAGTTCAGGATTCTTGTTACTCCTGTAGGTCCGTATTTCAAGGGTGGAGTTAAGCCGATTACCGTGCGTATTTCTGATCTTGACCGTGCCGCTCCACATGGAACAGGCGACATCAAGGCCGGATTGAACTACGCAATGAGCCTCCACAACATCGTAGACGCACACAAGAACGGATTTGCAGAGAACATCTACACTGATCCTGCAACCCACACTTATCTTGAGGAGACTGGAGGAGCAAACATCCTTCTTGTTACAAAGGACGGAAAGCTTGTTACACCAAAGTCAAACAGCATTTTGCCTTCAATTACAAGAAGATCTCTTCTGGTTGTTGCGAAGGAATACCTTCATATCGAAGTTGAGGAAAGGGCTGTAAACAAGTCTGAGCTTGCTGATTTTGCTGAGGTAGGTCTCTGCGGTACAGCCGCCGTTATCTCCCCGATCGGAAAAATCTCTGATCACGGAAAAGACATCCTCGTTCCTTCCG
>JAGADS010000041.1 GCA_017613485.1 Treponema sp. | reverse complement strand
CCTCCTGAATAAACTACAAACTCAAACTCATGGGTCTGCTTTCCTGTCCAATAAAAAAGAGGAATTCCCTTTGCCGCAAATTCACATGCAGTATAGTTTTCATAAAATATTCCGGACAAAGTATTCCTCCTGTCCTTTACAAAAAAATCGGCCTGATTCACCTGACTCTGACATGTAAAGATTCCTTCATCCGCAAGATAAAGCCGGAACAGTCCTGAGTTTTCTTCCTGCAGCGGAAGTGGTACGTGGGCTTTTACATTATGGCAGCGGTAGATTACATGGGCAAGTTCAAGCCACTCGTATGCACTGAAATAATCACGGTTTGACTTTCCCTTTTCCAAAAGAGAAATCTTGAAATTTTTATTTTCCTTGTTCAGCTGTGAAAAAATATTCTTGTAGACATTTCGTGTTTTCAAAATCGTTTCATTTGAAACATTATATGTATCCATGTCGCCAAGATAATTTGAATAGACTTCTTTTAAAACCTTTGTAGCATCAACATAAGACTTGTCCTGTATAAAAATATCCAGAGGCTCTGGCAGTCCTCCAATCGTCAGGTATTGGTAAAGAAAGTCCATCGCCATCTCATGATAAACTTGATCAAGAGCCTGTCTATTTGAATATGAGCTTTTAATCATTTCCAGGAGGGGACGACTCACATTCATAAGGTATTCTTCAAAAGTTACAGGATAAATGTTTAGAGAGTCAATCTTACCTACCGGAAAAAGAAAATCATCATCCTTGTTTTTCTGATCCTGCTGTTTTATGGAAAGACGGACAAGAGAACCAGTGGCGATTACGGGAAGCTCACGGTGGTCCTGGCAGAAATATTTTAGAGAGGATATGACCTGATGGCATTGCTGAACTTCATCAAAAATCAAGAGAACTTCTGGAGTGAGTTTTTTTCCAAATCGTGCTTCGATGTAATTGATATATTTGTCAGAATCGGAGGTTGTAGCAAAAAAAGTCCTGGCTTGATCATCTTTTTTTAAGTCGATGTAAATGTAATCTTTAAAGTACTGTTTGGCAAAAATATTCCTTACAAGGTAAGTCTTTCCGACCTGCCTTGCCCCCCAGACTATGAGAGGCTTTCTACGCGGAGATTTCAGCCAGTTTTCTAATTCCTTGGTTTTTGTACGCTCCATAACTCGTCTCAGTTTCAATGATACAAGTTTTATAATGTTTTTTCAAGTGAAATTTACAAGTTTTATAATGTTTTTTCAAGTGAAATTTACAAGTTTTATGATGTTTTATACCATGATCGATAAAAAAAGCCCTGTAGTTGCCTACAGAGCTTCCTCAATCGAGCTTTATTTTTTTAGCCGGGTCAGGCTCTCCGACCCCAATCATCTATCGGATCTTATTTATTTAGCCAGGACAAGCCCTATGTCCTCAATCTAATTAAACTATATCCCAAAACAGGATTAAAGTCAATCGAAATCTTTTAATGCAACATTTTTATCTTGAGCAAAATCACCCTACATTTCTGCCATGGTATCTGGCTAATACATATTCAGATACTTGTTGCATTGCGACTGATAAACATCATAGTAAGTGTTATATGTTGAATAACGGGTACCTTCAAATTGATAAATCAGTTCCATGGGGCCATCAATTGAAAGGTGTCCTTTCATTACTTCAACCAAGCCCACGTTTGGATAAGAATGATAACCAAAATTTATTCTGTAATAAATTCCGTTTGGTAACCAGATTTCGGTGACATTCCATGTTATAGGACTTTCTCCTTCTTTTAAATATAAATCAATTAAAAATTTGACAGGATCATCATTCATCTTGCTACTCAAGTTTTTAGGGAAAAAAACTTTAGCATGGACAGTATGACCATTAGAAGTTTTATGGAGTTCTCTGGAATCATAATCCCCTGCAAAGAGATATGAAGTGATCAAGAATAAAATTGTTAATAGAGCGATTTTCTTTTTCATTTATCTTCCTCGCTTTGTGTAGTGTAATTTTCTTCATATCTACCACATTGTATTCCTATGCATTTTAAATGTTCATTTTTGTCATGGAGCTTGTTTTGTTTTATTAATTCTTCATTTTCGCAATATTCATGTTCAGTTATACCAGTAATCTCGCCGTTAAAATATTTGCAATTATTCATAAATGATTCCTCCTTGTTTATTTTTCTCAAAAATACCGGTAGATTTCCTTGTCAACGACAAGCAGGTACGAAACCAGTCAATCTAACAGAATCTTCTTAGCTATTTACATATTAAAACAATTAATGATATGTATTATTACATATCCCAATATAAGTTTACTTTAATATCTACATATTGTCAATCAAAAAGTATGTAATTTTTGGTATCATAAAATCATGGGATTTAAAGAGAACCTAAAGTCAGAGTTACAGTATCGCGATATGACCGTAAAAGAACTTGCAGATTTGTCGGGCATAAAAAAGCAGACCCTGGATAATTACCTCAGCACCCATAATTCAAAACCGTCTGTTGATGCAGCGGTTAAAATAGCCAAGGCACTTCAAGTTTCAGTTGAATATCTTGTGACAGGCGAGGATAGCTCTTATTCCATGAATTCAGATAAACAGTTAAAAACAATTACGAGAATCTGCCAGGAATTGACGTTTGAGCAAAAGCAGCTTTTGGTAGATATATCTCAGGCCATAAAGAGGAATTTTACAGGTCTTCATTAATGATTTTCAATTCAGTTAGAAAGAAACATCTTTGTATCAATTACATTCATTAAATCAAAATACATCAATTGGGTAGGACTGTCGTCTTTTTTCTGGAGAAATCTAAACCCATTCTTTTCATAAAATGGAACTGCGGCATTATAAGCATCGACTGTTATGAATCTACAACCAGTCTTGTTGTCCTCTAAGAAATACAGTTTTATAAAATCAATTACATGAGTTCCAATCCCCTTCCCTTGTAATTGCTTCGAAATACCCAGTCTTCCAATTTTTACTGATGGATAACTTCGTAAAAACTTTTCTCTGTTAAAGTTTTTTCTCTTAAACTTATTAAACTGGCTGTTTGAAGAAAAATCTGTAACTGCAATCTTATCATTAGAAAGAGTGAAATATGCGAGGAGAATTTCAGGGTTATTTTTTTCGATGATAACATAAGGCATTGCAATTAGCTGTTTTTTATAAAAGGCAACTTCCGAAATAATAAAATCATTCAAATCATCATCCCCACAATCAAATGATTTTATATCTACATCATCTTCAAGTTTTTGAATGTCATATCGTTCTAGAAATTCTTCTTCAGAAATCATTTTTGTGATTCTATCCTCTTTGCAAGTCGTTCTTTTCTTGCTGCTTCACCTCTTTCTAGACATGCAAGGACGGTTTTATAATGAGAATACATGACTTTATACTGTTCCGGTGTTACTGTGCATTTAGCATTACGCATGTTTTCTTCAAACCGTTTGCCATCTTCACCAAATAAAATTGGAGTCTCTTTTATTGGTCGTGCCATTCTCATGCCTCCTTAATTAAATATATCACATTTTTGAATAAAAGGCTAGGATTCACTTAACCATAGGTATTCTGGATTCATACAGTTCAAGCTGGCGGGTTATTTCTTCCGGGGTGTGGTGGGCACCTGAGTTGATGCCGGGGCAGTCGAGGCTTTCTTTTTGCCAGGAGTCCTTGTCTTTTAGAACAGAGGTCCAGAAAGGATATGTACGGCATTGGATGGGACGCGCTTCGTAGGCAGAACAACCTTTATCCCAGAAAATGCATTGGTTGCCACGTTTCTCGCGGAGGGACAAAAACTGTTTTCCCTCATCATCTTCAACCCAGCGGCAGTACATTGCGATGAACTGTTCTTTTGTGACATCAGCCCATTTTGCAAGGCGCTCAAGGTCAAGCTCGGAAAGAAGGACAACCCCTGAAAATCCGCAGCAACAGAAAGAGCATTGTTTGCATGAGAAATCAAGTCCATCGGAATAAAAAACTTCATCCATTACGTTTGCTGTTATTCCTTGTCCGGTGATGGAAGCTCGGGCGAAAGCTTGCTTTTGTAAAAATCAGTTTCATTCTTAAGATATTCAAGCAGGGGAAGGGCCTCCTTTGCAACCTTGCCGTCCTCAAATTCAACATTGGGATAAATCGGCTCAAGAATTATGCGTACAAAATCCTTTGCCCTCTTTATTATTTCATCTGCATCCTCTTCGATTGTTTTGCCGTTGATGAATGACTGCTCAAACTCTGTCTTGTACTGCTCTTTTTTCTGATCAAGTAGCGTGCGGTAGTCGTTTTCGTTTTCTACATGAATGTCACGTATGTTTGAATTTTTATCCAGCTTGACGTGGCGGACCTCGGAGAAGAAATCCTTGTACTTAAAGCTCGGTTCTGTTGTGTACTCAGGCTTGATGCCGGAAATAACTACGGTCGTGTCGTTTACCTTGGCAATCTTTATGTTCTGTAAGTCAACGCCCCTCTGATATTGAACGCAGCAATCCATTACCGAAAGAATCTCGTCATAATTTTTCGAGGGAGAATCCAGAAGTTTTTTTATAACATTGGTGTAATCGCTTTCGTTGAACTGCTCGCGGTTCTTTAATGTTGAAGTCTGGCTGTATTCGCGGAAACACATTTTAAATACATCCTGATATGTCTCCATGTTGAACGTAAGGTTTTCCAGCAGATGAATTTTCTCCTTGAATGATTTCTGCTCGGTCTTGTATTTTTCGTTCTGGCTCTGAAGCTCGTCAATTTCTTCTTTTTGTTTACGGATTGTCTCGTCCTTTACTGTCTCTGTGGAGCGTGCTGCCTGATAAACATAGGGGAACCAGATTAAAGTAAGCGGGATTGCAAGTACGGCACAAACAATCGAAGAAAAAATGATTCCGAATCTGCTTGTGAATCTTGAGAAAAGAGTACATGAAAGAATTATCACAAGACTCATGCAGAGTAAAATCAAAAGTGAGCCTAAAACAGACTTGATGATTTTCCACGGTTTCCTTAAACGCTTAAAAAAATTATTCTTGCCCATATTTATGGATAATACTTCAAATTCATGTAAAATACAATTATAATTGACCCTATGCAGAAAATTTTTTTTGACACAAGAAAACAGGATGCCGCAGTCCGTGAGCGCTATGGTTTGACAGAAGAACTGATGATGGAGAATGCAGCGGCCGGATTGGAGAAAGCGGTAACAGAAAAGCTGAATGAAACAGAAAAAAAACAGATCCTTGTTCTGTGCGGTGCGGGAAACAATGGTGCGGACGGTTATGCCCTTGCACGAAGGATTATAGAAAATATCGTTGTCCTTGAATGTATTCCGCCAAAGTCTCCCTTATGCGTGATTCAGGCAGAGAGGGCAAAAAAAGCCGGTGTAAAGACTGTTTCCTCTGAGTCTATTATGAGCTATCTTTCATGTGAGGGAAAAGAAGCGGGGATTGTTGTGGACTGCATTTTTGGAAGCGGTTTCCACGGAGAATTGCCGGAGGATATTTGTGCGGTAATTGATTGTGTCAACGGCATGGATCTTTTCAGGCTTGCATGTGATGTTCCTACAGGTCTTGATCAATACGGTAACTGCGGAAAAAGTGTTCTTGCTGCTGATATGACTGTGACGATGGGTGCCCGGAAATTATGCCTTTATTCTGATTTTGCAAAGGATTCATGCGGTAAAATTCAAGTTGAAAATCTGGGAGTGCCTCGTAAGCTGTTTGAGGAATCGCTTGAAGAAGAAAACCAGACTGAATATTGGCTTCTGGAAAAAGAAGATATGCGTTTACCCTACCGTAATAAGCAGAATGTAAACAAGGGAACTTTCGGTCATGCGGTGAGTGTTGCAGGAGAAAAAAGCGGGGCGGCGGTCATGGCTTCCTGTGCAACACTCAGGATTGGGGCAGGCCTTGCAACTGTTGTGGATACTGTCGGAGGATGCAGTGTGCCCTGTGACCTGATGTGCTCAAATGAGTTTCCTCAGAATACAAGTGCAGTGGCGGTTGGAATGGGTCTTGGCCGTGAACGTAAGCTTGATGATTTGTTCGATTACCTCAAGAATAAAAGTGATGCCGGCTGCGTGCTTGATGCGGATCTATGCTATTACAGTGAGATAAAGGATCTGCTTGACTCAAGATCCAGGTCAGGGGCAGCGACTGTCATAACGCCTCATCCAAAAGAGTTTGCTGCATTGCTGGAAAACACAGGCCTTGGAAAACACGAGCTTTCACAGGTCATCAAAAACCGCTTGGAACTGTCACAAAAGTTTTGCTCAATGTTTCCCGGAGTCGTCCTTCTTTTAAAGGGAGCCACGGTGCTAATCTGCGTGAATGATTCAAATGGAAAGACACGAATGTATTTTAATCCGCTTGGAAGTTCTGCTTTGGCAAAAGGTGGAAGCGGAGATATACTTGCCGGATTGATAGCAGGCCTCCTTGCACAGAAATACAGTGCCCTGGATGCCGCAGTCACTGCCAGTCTTGTTCATGCAACAGCCTCAGCAAAAATAAAGCCTGACTTTACCATGACCCCTTCAATTTTGCTTTCTTCTATAAACATAACATCTTGATAATAATTTGTTATATAACAGCGTTTATATTGCGTTATAAGTTAGTTCCATTTTATACTTGAGGCATGAAAAGAGCAAAATACATATTCTTAAGCATGATACTTTCTCTTTGTGTGTTTACTCAGTTTTTCGGAGCGGAGAAAGTTGAAGACTTATTGACAGGTTATCTTCAGAACAGTCTCGACCTTAAAGGCCTTGTAGGAAAGACTCAGAAGACTATCTTGGAAAGCCAGCTTACCGATATCTCCTATGGGTTCAGCTTTGATATTTCCACGGGTACAATTACATTTACAACAGGTGATAACGGTTCTGTTCAGTTTACTCCAAAGGCTCAGGCTTCTGTTCCCCAGTTGAACAATCTTTCGCTGAGTGCTTCTACCAGACTGAATTTTGATTCAAATGATTCGACAAGTGCCGTTTCAAATACCTCTCTTTCATTGAGCGCCGACATCATTTCCAATAATTCAAAGAAGCGTGAGATTGCACTGTTAAAGTCAGAGCGCAATGTCCTGACTGCTAAGCGTAATTTGCAGAACGGTTTTATCACTGCGGAAAAAACTTTTTACACTGAATTGAAAAACCTCTATAATCAGAAATCCCAGCTTTTGTCTGCTGAACAGGATGTCTATGATGCACAGCTTTCTTTTGAGCAGGTTCGTGTTCAGGGCTATTCAACAAGCTCAACAAAATACAGGACGGCCCAGTTAAAGGTCATGTCCGCACAGAATACAACGGAATCAAAAAGCCGTGATTTTGAGCGTGAGGTAAAAATCTTTGCGGCAAAATGCGGAGTTGAATACAATTACACAGATCCCGCTGATTTCCTTCCAACTTCTATTCCAGAGGTAGAGGCTCTTGATGTAAAGTCATTTGATCAGGAGACATATACCAAGCTTGAGAGTGCAAAATGGAATCAATATATAAACAATCTTGAGCGCAATGCTGACTCTGCCATAACACTCAGTGCAAACGCAGGCATGACGTTCAACTACAATGATCAGGATTACAACACAGTCAATGTGGGAACTGATTTTACATGGAACAACACAGGACTTAAACTGAATGCAGGTGCAAGCATTCCTATTGGAACCGATACAAAAACACCTGTCCTTACAATGGGAGTTTCGATTGACCCCAACGCTTTCCGCAAGGCAAAAATCAATTCTCAGATTGATACCATCAATGAGGAGCAGGACACGATTGAGGTTATAAATGCCCAGGAAAACTATTATACTTCTGTTGTTTCCCAGGAGGCCTCGCTGCAGAACATTCTGTGGGAAAAACAGAGTGCAGAGGAATTCTATGAGATGTATAAGAAACTCGCAAGTGATATGGCAAGCTATTACAGGCAAGGCTTGATTACCGAAAGTGAATATAAGAAAAATGTCTCTAGCAGGGACAGCTATGAGATAAAAAAGCTGACCAATGCACTGGACTTGATTATATACAACGACACGACAAAACTTTTGTTCTGCCCGGAAATTGAAGATCTGGATGTCGATGCGATAGGAGGAAAAAATGAAGAATAAAGAGAACAAGGAAAAGAAAGAGAAAGCACCCAAGAAAAAGATGAATAAATATCTTAAGCGGTTCTTGATTTTTATAATCGTGATTGCCGTTATTGTTGCGGGTCTTGTAATTACACGACGCATCAGGTCAAAGGCAAATGCAGAGAACGTGACATATACTGTCAACAAGGAAACATACGAGAATGTAATTGAAATATCGGGTGTTGTATCTGCGGCAAAATCCCAGAGTCTGCAGGCACTTTCCAGCGGAACAGTTGTCGGTGTCTATGTAAGTCAGGGAGATCACGTAAAGAAAGGCGATGTGATTCTTCAGCTTGATGACTCAACGGAGAAATATAATCTTGCACGCCATGAGTATGACATGGAGACAACAAGGATTACAGGGTCTGCACGTCAGTATGAGCTTATGAAGACCCAGCGTGATGCACTTGTCCAGAAAATCTCTGACAGAAAAATCACTGCACAGTTTGACGGAATCATTGCAGACATAAATGTTGCCGTCGGTGATGCCCTTGAGACAAAGAACACTGTAGGTACTCTGGTTGATGTCTCTTATCTTACGGCTGATGTTGAGATTGCGGAGACCGATGTAAGTAAACTTGAAGTCGGTCAGAAAGTTGAATTTACATTCTCGGCTGTTGAGGATAAAGTTTATGGAACTGTAGTGTCATGGCCAGCAATAGGATCTGTGACAAACCGCGGTGCAACTGTCGTAAAGGCAAAGGTAAGGATTGATGAATATCCTGAGGAAATATTACCGAACTTTTCATTCTCTGGAAAAATTGAGATATCACCTACAGAGACCTATCTGATTGTGTCACGTTATGCAGTCGGAAGGGAAGACGGACAGGCCTATGTTGAGTCAGCACTTACAGGAGAAAAAATCAATGTTGTTGTAACTCCGTATGACCGTGAATATGTAAAGGTAGAAAGCGGACTTGAAGGCGGAGAGATATTAAAGCAGCTTACGACACCTCAGTCTTCTGGATTCCAGCGTGGTGGAATGGGAGGCGGTATGCCAGGAGGTAGTTCCAGCGGCTCAAGATCCGGCAGCGGTGGCGGTATGCCAAGTGGAGGTATGCCGAGCGGTGGTTTCAGTGGTCCTCCATCACGTTAAGGAGTTCTCTATGGCTGAATCAGTTATTACTATGGAAAACGTAAAGCGTATCTATTCAGTTGGTGAAAATGAGGTACAGGCTTTGCGGGGTGTTTCCTTTGATATAAAGCAGGGTGAATTTGTTACGATAATGGGACCGTCCGGATCCGGTAAGTCAACCTGCATGAACATGATTGGATGTCTTGATCGTCCCAGTGGCGGCATAGTAAAAATCAACGGCAAGGAAACCGCACAGATGAGCGAGAAAGAGCTTGCAGTGCTGAGGAACCAGACAGTAGGATTTGTGTTCCAGCAGTATTTTCTTCTTTCTTCGATGACCGTGCTGGAAAACGTAATGCTTCCGCTTAGATATGCAGGACTTGAAAAAAGAGACCGCAAGGAAAAGGCAATCATAGCGCTGGAGAAAGTTGGACTTGCAGACCGCATGAACCACAGGCCCCATGAGCTTTCCGGTGGACAGAAACAGCGTGTCGCGATTGCACGTGCCACAGTCACCGAGCCAAAGATAATACTTGCAGACGAACCGACTGGTGCCTTGGACAGTAAGACATCCAAGAACGTAATGGACCTGTTCTGGGAGATAAACGAAAAGGGAACGACGGTTGTAATCGTAACCCATGACCCTCGTGTAGGAGCATCATCAAAACGCTGCATCAGGATATTTGACGGCTTGATTCAATCGGATTCCGAGCAGATACCGGCTGGCTTTGAAAAGGAGGAGGAAAAGAATGCTTGAAGATTTTCTTAACTCGCTTCAGAATTTCAGACGCAACAAGATGCGTACGTTCCTTTCTCTTTTGGGAATCATCATCGGTGTTGCCTCGGTTATCGTGATCATGAGCATGGGACAAAGCTCTACCTCTCAGATTGAGCAGACATTCGGATCAAACGGTCTGGATATGGTTTCCGTTTCGGCAGGCGGTTTTATGTGGAGGGGAAGCTCCTCATCAATTACCTTTAATGAAAGTTTCAGGGAAAAGCTCTTTGCATCAGTTCCAAACATCAAGACTGTCTGGTTCAAGAATTCAGTGTCAGGCACAATCTCTGCCGGGGAAATTTCTTCATCGACATCTGCCACAGCGGTTGAGACAGATTACATGAAAGCGTACGGGCTTCAGCTTGAAAGCGGCCGTTTCTTTGATGTAACAGACAATGTGATGGGAACACAGAAAATAATTTTAGGAAGCGAGATAGCATCCTCACTTTTTCCAAACGGAAATGCTGTGGGCAAGAACGTAATCATGGTGATAAGCTCCGTGTCGTTCAATTTTGAGGTAATCGGCGTGCTTAAATCCCAGACTTCCGGCATGGAGGATGCTTCCAACGGATGTTATATCACAAGAGGCTTCTATACCAAGAAGATTGTCCCGAATGCAAATGCGGCGACTGTCATGGTTCAGGCGGTTTCAAACGACAAGGCTACAGATGTATTGAACGATGTTGAGACTTATTGTGCCCAGGTGGCTGGCAGTGATACGGCTGTGCGTACGATGTCCATGCAGAGTATGCTTGATCAGATGAGCGAGATTACT
>JAGADS010000040.1 GCA_017613485.1 Treponema sp. | reverse complement strand
GGTGTAGCTGCGCTTGAGGTGCTCGTACATTGTTGCCTTGTTTGTTGCGCTGTTGTCAAACGGAACCATCTCGTTCAGGAAGTCAGCGTCACCTGTCTCACGGATGTAACCGCCCACACCAAGAACAAGCCAGAGCGGGTCGTCGTTGAAGTTTGAACCGATGTCTGCGTTTCCGCGTTTTGTAAGAGGCTGGAACTGATGGTATGCTGAGCCGTCCTCGAACTGTGTTGCCGCAACGTCGTAGAGTCTTTCGCGTATGCGTTTCTGTGGAAGCTGATGAACTGCACCAAGCATGTCCTGTGATGTATCACGGAATCCCATTCCACGTCCGATACCGCTTTCAAAATATGATGCTGAGCGGGCAAAGTTGTATGTAACAACGCACTGATACTGGTTCCACATTGCCATGCGGTCAAGTTTCTGGTCGTTTGTCTTGAGCGTAAAGTGGCTCATGATTTCGTTCCAGAAAAGCTTGAGCTCATCGAATGCTGCGTTTACCTTTGCAGGTGTGTCAAATTTCTGCTGTATTGCGTATGCCTTTTCCTTGTTGATTACGCCGGAAGCCGTGTTGGTCCTCTTGAGCTTTTTGTCAACAGGTCCCTTGGCCCATTTCTTGTTCTCGTCGTTTTCAACATAACCCAGAACGAAAACGTAAGTCTTGCTCTTTCCCGGCTTGAGGGTGCATGTGAGCCTGTGGCTTGCAATCGGTGACCATCCGTCTGCCACTGAGTTTCCGCTCTTTCCAGAAAGGACTACCTGTGCCTCGTTAAGGGAGTTGTGGAGTCCAAGGAATGTCTCGCGGTCTGTGTCGAATCCCTTGATTGCTGAGTTTACAGAATAGAATGTGTAGTGGTTGCGTCTCTCGCGGTATTCTGTCTTGTGGTAGATTGTGCTGCCTTCAATCTCAACTTCGCCTGTAGAGAAGTTCCTCTGGAAGTTGGTGCAGTCATCCTGTGCGTTGTAAAGACACCATTCAACAAAGCTGACTACGGAAACCTCTTTGTCCTCGTTGGAGTTGTTTGTGAGGGTAAGCATCTGGACTTCGCAGTTTTCACCGTTGGGAACCATGTAGAGAACGTCTGCCGCAAGCTTCTTTTTTGAAGAAGAAATCTTTGTGTAGCCAAAACCGTGACGGCACTCGTACTTGTCGAGCTTGGTCTTCATCGGCTTGAATCCAGGGTTCCAGATGTTCTTGCCGTCCTGAATAAAGAAATAACGGCCGTTGGAATCCAACGGAATGTCATTGTAGCGGTAACGTGTCAAACGCCTTAATCTGGCATCCGTGTAGAATGCATATCCGCCTGCTGTGTTAGAAATAAGAGAAAAGAATTTCTCGTTGCCAAGGTAATTGATCCAAGGATAAGGTGTGAGCGGGTTGTTAATAACATACTCACGATTCTTGTCATCAAAAAATCCGAACTTCATAAAGCCTCCATAGGGCTCTATTCTACCATAGAAATATAGAGGTGTCCAGTTGTTGTTAATCCATAATTGATTGATAATTGAAGATTATGGTGTCAGTTTGTGGAAGACGGGAAAAGTGCCCTTGCTGTTTCAATCACACTTTTGTGCTTCAGTTTCCTTGGCTCAAAGCGTATAATCGAATACACAAGCTGCATGATGAGGCCTGCCCCGAATGTGCTTATGATGGTTCCGATTCCGACAGGACCACCTAAAAGCCATCCCAAAAGACAGACTGTTGCCCAGAGGATTATCTCCACAAAACCAATAGGAATTTTAGGCATGCGTTTTCCCAGACCGACAAGAAGGGCATCCCTTGGACCACAGCCCTGTTCTGAGCTCATGTAGATTGCCATTCCAAACGCCATCAGCACAAAGCCAAAAAGCATGATGCCTATGCCTGCCCATAAATTATGGTTTTCCGGCAGGGGATTAAGGTCGTTGTACATCTGCACAAAGTTTCCGGTAAGAAGCGCGTCGATGATTGTCCCGAATCCGATTCTTTCTTTCAGGAGCAGGTCAATTCCAAGAATCACAACCGCCATGATTGTCATTGCAAGTCCATAATTCAACGGTGTGTGATATGATATTCCCATTCCCAGACAGTCCCAGGGAGCAAGTCCGATATTCGCATAAATCGTAAGGTGAACGCCAAGCGCAAACACAAGCAGCCCGGCAACAATCCTAAGCCAGCCAAGAATTATTTTTTTTCTGTTCATATTGAATCCTGTAATTCCGACCAGTATAGAATAAAATAATCATTTTGTCATTCGTAATATGCATTCATCATTTCGTGGACAAAATTGGTTTCATAGAAGCACAGGTTCTTGCGGTCAATCTCTGCGTATGCATTTTTGCTGGAACCGCAGTCCCACCACAGGACGCTCATGCCGTATTTCTTTGCCTCGCCCATCAGATGCCTTATCCATTTTACACGCTCTGTATATGAAATCTCCTGACGCTTTGAGCCTGTCTCTCCGATAACCACAGGAATTCCTTTTTGCACGAAAGCCTTGTTCAGTTCAAGAAGAGACTCTGTTATGTCGGTTTCAATCCGCTTTGCAAAAACAGTGTTGCCCTCTTCTGTCTTCCATCCAGGATATTTATGTACTGTCAAAATCAGCCTGCCGCTGTTGATGTCATTGGGCATTCGGAAAAGTCCGGGTGCGAATATTCCTCTCTCGCTGTCTTCGATTTCTGGAAGAACTGTCAAAGCCCCAGTGCACATTCCGGGTATCATCACAAAACGCCAAGCATTGTTTCCTCCTGTCGCACGGATTGCATCAAGACACACCTGATTGTACTCATTCAAGACCTCGTATTCAGCACGGCATAGACTGCAGTTCCTGTTGTCGCACCAGTATCCCCCGATTGTCTCTCCGTCTGCCTTATGCCACGGAATTTTCTGAGCAGGATTCCATTCGTGAGCTTCCCCGTTGTGATAATCTCGCGGGTTCCTCGGCTCGTTCATGGTCTCGAAAATAAGATGCTCGTCATATCCGTTGTTGAATGCCGTCGCTATCTGAGTCCATATTGCATTCAAAAATCTCTTTGACTCTTCCATGTCCTGTTGGTTCGTGCTTACAAGATAACCGTCCGCACAAGTAAGCGGTGAAGACATTCTTCGCGTAAGGTACTCGCTTTCTTTTCCTGCCTGGGTCCTGTGCTCCGTGGTCTGGTCTCCATGCACCGAATGATGCTCGTTCAAGATAACGTAGTAACCTGAATCCAATGCCATGTCCACGACTCTTTTAACGCGTGCCATCCAGTCCGGGTCAATCGTGTAGTTGCCGTCGATTATGTGGCAGAACCATGTCACTGGAATACGGATTGATTTGTAGCCGTTGTCAAATGTAAAATCCAGAAGCTCCTTTGTTGTCTCGGTTTTCTCCCAGTCGAATTCCGCCTCTATGCCTCTTTCCCAGTAATTCTCAAGCCAGCCGAATGCGTGTGCGTCAAAAGTGTTCCCAAGATTCCAGCCGACACCCATTTCCTTTACAAGATTGATTGCCGAGATTGATTTGTTGAATGTCTTGTTTCCATTATCTACTACTGAAGGTGAAAGGATTTTGTTCTGTGTGAACCTGATTGAATTGATTCTGTATGCCATCGGTTTTTCGGTCGTGCACCAGATTTGAACTTCCTTCACTGATTTTTTGCTGTCAGGTTCCAGACGGTAATACTGAACGTTTCTTTTTCTCTCGCAAAGCTGATAGCTGGAAGTTCCGTCGGTGTATTTTACCAGAAGTCTGAACGGCTGATTTGTTTCTCCTCCGTCATCAATGCTCTCGTAGTCAATCCGCACATAACGGTAGTTTGATGCATCGAACTGACTGCAGTTTATTGCAGCCGCCTTCCATTGTGTCGTGAGATTTAACACCTGTGTGTCCGCATTGTAAGTGCCGTGAGGATTCCCTTCAGAGTCTTCCCATACGCTGATTTTTGAAAGGTCAAGAAAAACATCATCCGCCGCAAAACTGATTGGATCCTCAGGCCTGAGAAAAGCCTTTATGTTTTCAGTGATTCCAGGTTCAACGCTTGTCCTGCATGATGCCGTGAACAAAAGGCATGAAAAGGGGAGACAAAAGCCCAAGATGAATAAAACAAATCTTTTCAATAATGGCCTCCCTTACACACACATTATATCATACTATCATTTTTTAAGTCGAGTTTTTTTATGTGGGTGGGCTTTGTCCTGTAATGATGAAAGTTAATAACAAATTAAGGCTATTTCAATAACCGTATACTTATTCAATCAAAATTGCATATAAATACAGTCGGGGATGCACTAAATAGAGTGTCAAATGTGGAGTTTTTTTCTGAAAGTACACTAGATAAAGATGTAAAATAAATTAAAAATCTATTAAAATCTGTTGATACTTTTCACTAAATGAGTTATATTCTCCAATATAAGCAGGTAAAGAAATCTGCTTGTGGTCGCCGCAACCAGCGGCCGGAAAAACTAACTATTTCTTTAACTATCAATATTATAAGGGGTTCAAGATGATCGAACGAGAAGAATGGAAAGGCTTCAAAACAGGTCGCCTTTGGCAGGACGAAGTAAACGTCCGTGAATTCATTCAGCTGAATTACACACCGTATGACGGTGATTCAAGCTTCCTGGCTGGTCCAACAGACGCAACCAACAAGCTGTTTGCTGAGCTGCAGCGTCTTCAGAAAGAAGAGCACAACAAGAAGTCTGTGGGACTTGACGGTAAGGAACGCTCTGGAGTTCTTGACCTCGATACGGACATTGTTACAGGAATTACCTCACACAAGCCCGGATATATCTGTGAGGACGGAAAGAACCTTGAGAAAGTTGTTGGTCTCCAGACTGACAAGCCGCTCAAGAGGGCATTCATGCCTTTTGGTGGAATCCGCATGGCAGAGCAGAGCTGCGAGATGTACGGTTACAAGCCGAATGCAGAGCTTCACAAGATTTTCACTGAGTATCACAAGACACACTCAGACGCAGTATTCCAGGTATACTCACCAGAGATCCGCAAGGCACGTTCAGCACACATCCTGACCGGTTTGCCGGATACTTACGGACGCGGACGCATTGTCGGTGACTACCGCCGCATCGCACTTTACGGTATTGACTTCCTGATTCAGGAAAAGCAGAAGGATTTTGCAAACATCGGTGACGGAACGATGACTGATGACGTAATCCGCCTCCGCGAGGAAGTTGCAGAGCAGATCAAGGCTCTCGGTCAGATGAAGGAAATGGCGGCCTCATACGGATTCGACATCTCAAAGCCTGCAAAGACAGCAAAAGAAGCATTCCAGTGGCTTTACTTCGGTTATCTTGCCGCTATCAAGACACAGAACGGTGCAGCAATGTCTGTCGGACGCATCGCTACATTCCTTGACATCTACATCGAGCGCGACATCAAGAACGGTGTACTTACAGAGTCAGAGGCACAGGAGCTTGTTGACCACATCGTCATGAAGTTCCGCATGGTTCGCTTTGCACGTATCGAAAGCTACAACCAGCTCTTCTCTGGTGACCCGATCTGGGCAACACTTGAGGTAGCAGGTCTCGGACAGGACGGACGCTCAATGGTAACAAAGAACGACTACCGCTTCCTGCACACACTCGAGAACATGGGACCAAGCCCGGAGCCGAACATCACAGTTCTCTATTCAAAGAGGCTTCCAAAGAACTTCCGCAACTATGCCGCAAAGATTTCTATCGATACATCTTCAATCCAGTACGAGAACGACGACATCATGCGCCCTGTTTGGGGTGATGACTATTCAATCTGCTGCTGCGTTTCTGCAACACAGACTGGAAAAGAGATGCAGTTCTTCGGAGCACGCGCCAACCTTGCAAAGGCACTTCTCTACGCCATCAACGGTGGTAAGGATGAAGAGGCAGGCCTTACACCTGGAGCACAGGTCGGACCGGAAATGGCACCGATTACAAGCGAATACCTTGACTACAATGAGGTAATGCACAAGTACGACATCATGCTTGAATGGCTTGCAGGCCTGTATGTAAATACACTCAACGCAATCCACTACATGCACGACAAATACTACTATGAGGCAGCAGAGCTTGCACTTATCGACACTGACGTACGCCGCACATTTGCAACAGGTATCGCAGGATTCAGCCACGTTGTTGACTCACTCTCTGCAATCAAGTATGCAAAGGTTAAGGTTCTCCGCCGCGACATCGACATCACAGACAAGAAGGGCAAGAGGGTATTTGCTCCTAACATGGCATACGATTTCCAGATTGAAGGTGACTTCCCGCGCTACGGACAGGATGATGACCGTGCAGACGAAATCGCAAAGTGGCTCCTCAAGACATTCATCGGAAAGATCAAGAAGCATCACACATACCGCGATGCAGAGCCGACAACATCAATCCTTACAATTACATCAAACGTTGTATACGGAAAGGCAACCGGTGCTCTTCCAAACGGACGCAAGGCACATGAGCCGTTCTCACCTGGAGCAAACCCGTCTTATGGTGCAGAGACAAAGGGTCTCGTAAAGAGCTTGAACTCTGTTGCCAAGGTTCCTTATGAGTACTCACTTGACGGTATCTCTAACACTCAGACAATCAACCCGGATGCACTGGGACATGATGAGGCTGAGCGCGTGAACAACCTTGTAAGCGTAATGGACGGATACTTTGACCGCGGTGCACACCACTTGAACGTAAACGTATTCGGCGTAGAAAAGCTCAAGGACTGCCAGGCTCATCCTGAAAAGCCGGAATATGCAAACTTCACAGTTCGCGTTTCAGGCTATGCAGTCCGCTTCATCAACCTTACAAAGGAACAGCAGGATGACGTCATCGCACGTACATGCCATGCCTCTCTGTAATTAAGGTTTAGTGAATGAAATGCCCCCGTCGGTTTGTTCTGGCGGGGGATTTTTTTTTTGATGTCCCTGATAAGATTTGATAAAAGGAAATTGCCATGCTCAAATGAAATAAATCACAATGTAGTGGCTTATACGGATCCGCCTAAGCAGGCGTGTTGTATCACGTAAAAATCTTACCCAAAATATCCTGTGAATCATGTTAAAAATCTTACCGAAAGCATGATTCACAAATGCTGTCAATTCCATTTTTTAGCAAGCTGAAGAACAAT
>JAGADS010000346.1 GCA_017613485.1 Treponema sp. | reverse complement strand
CTGTTCGGCATTGTAGTACCTGACGGCTATGTCTCATTGTTCTGGGATAACGGCTCGTTGATTCCGGCATTCAGGTTCAACTTCATAACACTTATTTCGTCGATTATCCTGATTGCAAGCGATATGATTGATTTTGTAATTCCGTTTATATTCATAGTGCTTTATTCTCTTCTTGTGCGTTTTGTCGGACCTCTGGTAGTTCATGGTGTTCCGATGCAGGGAGACATGATTCTTGCCTTGATGACAAGCGGAACTCTTTTTTCAACACTGTATCTTCTTCAGTGGTACGGAACAGTTCCTGTATCAAGAGCGGGAAAGTGTGTTTATGCTGTGATTGCGGCGATACTTGCATTCTTGATTATGGGTTGTGGAATGTCTTCTGCAGGTTATGTTTGTGTAATTCTCTTGATGAACATTATTTCAACCCTCATTCAGGGAATTGAAAGTCAGAACGTAAGGAAAAAAATCGAAACTGTTCTTGTTCCCCGAATAAGTTCTTTCCAGGAGGCAGGAAATGTCTGATACCCACGAATCTGAAGAAACAGAAATTGCAAGCTATAGCAGAACCCGTGCAATGAAATTCGGATTTTTCTCATTGATTGTCGTAGTGCTGTTTGCAATCTTGCTTCTTTTTACAATCTTAAGCCGAAGCTCATGGAATGAAGGCATGAGAGAGCAGATAGATACTCTCCTAAAAGATAAAGAGCTTTCATATAAAACCGGAGAAATGGATCATCTTCAGAGTTCTGTTTCCTTAAACTGTGTCTCATATAAAGATGCTGACAATCCTTCCGTTCATCTGGTGCTGTTAAGGACTCCAACAATGTACGGTCCATTTCCAGCCGTTTATGTTTATGATGAGAATACCAGTTCTGTGGATTTCATTGATCTTCTTTTGATTGATGGAAAATCGAAGGATGCCGTTACTGCATCAGCAAAAAACATGCAGGTACAGTACTGGAAAAACAGGATTCCTCTTATCATAAAAACTCAGGCTAATAAACAGGAGGAAGAAAAATGACAAAAAATATCTTTACATACCTTTCTATTCTTCTAATGCTTTTGATTGCGGTTCCAGGACGTTTTGCCTATGGGCTTTGCATTCTTCTTATACTGGTCATGATTTTTCTTTGCGGTTCCTTGTTTAAGAAACTCCTTTACAAGCTGGGTATTCAGGATTTGCAGGTCGTGCTTATCTCTATTTTTCTTGTGGCAATAACTGTTGTTTTCAGGCAGCTCTTGATTCTTTTCTGTCCGATTCTTGCCCTTACCATGGGATATGCGGTTTTTATGCCGGCTCTATCGGCTTTTCTTCTTAACAATTTATATGAGAATAAAAAGAATTCTTCCCTGGAAATGAAAGCTTCGATGCGTCAGGTGCTTTATTTCTGCGGCTGGATGCTTTTGATTTTTCTTATAAGGGATGTGGCCGGATTCGGGACAATTACATTACCGGCATATAATGACATAGCTGTAATACATATTATAAAGTCTGTTCCTTCCGGAGTTTCAGCGGGAACTGCACTTGCATCAATTCCAGGTTCTTTTTTCCTTATCGGTATTGGAATTGTAATAAGCAGCATGATTAGAAACCGAAACATCAGGAATAATATGATCAGGAAAGCACAGGACGAGGAGTTGGAAAATGTTGAGTAATCTTTTTTATTATATGTTTTATGCCTCCGCCGTTTTTGTATATGGAATGGGAACAATTTCTGCAGTGCAAAGCAGTATAAAACCAAAGAATCTTTTCCTTCAGTTTTCAAAAATCAGTATTATTGTTCTTGCGACAATGATATTCTCTTATCTACTTACGATACAGATGATAAAACTGAATCTTGGGGAACTTTCTCCTTTTATTTGTGTTGCAGTTTTTTCTCTTGTGTCATTCTTGGTAGAGCGTTTCCTTCGTTTTTACTCAAAGACCACAGTTGCAGAATATGGCGTTTCGATCCTGTGCATTCTTATTGCTGTGATTGAAAGTGTATCTTTCTGGGATTGCCTGATTAATGCAGTTGCATGTCTTCTGTCATTTTTTGTCAGCGTTCCCATTATGTATTCAATCCGAAAGAAAATTGAAATGAGTGCACCGTCAGAAAAACTCAAGAATCTCGGCCTCCTTTTCATAAGTATTGGAGTGCTTACGCTTGCCCTGATTTCCTGGGGTGCTTCATGGCTTAATCCCGGAGTATTGAGCCGATGAGCGTAAACGTAAGTTTTATTCTGGATCTTCATGAGACAGATTTAAGTGACACACAAAAGCTGAATAATCTCTATGAAACCGGTTTAAAACCATTGCTTACTCTTTTATATGCACATCCACGGATCTTGATGTCAATTTCTGTTTCAGGTCCGATTCTCTCTTATTACTATGAAAATTACCCTGAGGCGATACAGATTTTAGGTGAGCTTACAAACCGTCATCAAGTGGAGATAATCAGCTGCGGATATTATTCTCCGATTTTTCCACTTCTTTTCCCGATTGATCGCAGTGCACAGATTGAGACATTAAATACTCTTTTGCGGGATACTGTCGGAAAACGTCCTCGAGGCTTATCTTTGTTCTCAAGTATATGGGATCCCTCTCTTGTCACGACATTCCAGTCATGCGGTATAGAATATGTCCTTTTGGATAAATCTCTTGTACCTCCTGCGAAGAATTCTTTCCAGCCGATTATATCAAGTGAGCAGGGGAAAAACATAAAGATTCTGACTGTACACAATGATCTTCTTCCATTGCCTGGTGAAAATGGAAATCAATGGTCTGTCCGTGTAATTAAAAGTTTGCCGGAGGATTTTGAGGAGGCAAGGTCAATGATTGTCTGCCTTAAATTCTCACTTGAGCAGCTGGTATCCGTTCGTAATGATCCTGGGTTCCATTCATTCGTGGATTTTATTGAATCAGAGAATAATATCATCCAGCTGACGATTCCTCAAGTCTACTTAAAAACAGTAAGGCATTTTGTAACTTATTATATTCCGGCAGGTATGCATGGGAAACTCAGTGACAGGACAAGTCAGGCATTTGAGGTAAAGCATAATTCAAGTTCCTTTCCGTTTACAATACATGATTACTTGAACACCTATGTTCAGAGCCGTCGCCTTTATGAGAGGATGATGTACATAAGTATGCTGATTTCTTCATGCCATGGCGGTGATAAGATGAGGAAAAAGGCTGCTCAGGAAAAACTATGGGAAGCTCAGGCTGGGGATAATTTTGTTTCTGCAACTACAGCCTTGCCTTCTGTCGCTTCAAAAATTCAAAAGGCTTACAGGTTATTGAATGAGGCGGAAAGATTTGTAAAGGAAAGCAAAAGCCAGAACGAATCTATCACATCTTTTGACTACAATGGCGATGGATTGAATGAGTATGTCTGTCAGATGGAAAAATTCAATGCAGTTGTTTCCCAGAGTGGTGGTCAGATTGTAGATTTTAATCTTCTTTATGCAGGCGCAAATCCAGCTTCCAGTCTTTCAAGAATAGAGCGTTTTGATGGTCTGAATGATTTCTATAACCGCGGTTTTTTTGTTGACCATCTGTTTGAATATGAACAGTTTGATTCATTCATACAGAATAAAAATGTTCCAAACACAATTTTTTCTTTATGTCCATACGAGGAAAAACGATTTGATAATAAGCGGAAGGAGATTCAGCTGGAGGCACACGGAACTTTTTCATCGATGAAGCTGCTGGTAAGCCTTAAAAAGAATTTCAATTTTTCGTCAAACGGTGTTTCTGTTCAGTATATACTTAAAAATGAGAGCCCGTTTCCGCTAAAAGGAATATTTGCAGTTGAACTGAATCTTGCACAGACTCATTTTGAAAATGGCTTGCTGAAAAATCAATATGAGACAGAATTGATTGTTGACAGTAATAAAAAGGCTGTTGATGAGAATTCAATTTATAGAATTGACAGTGGACTTTCACTTTTGCAGGTAAATGATAAAGCAAACAAGCTTCTGTTTTTATTTGAGCCGAATGAAGAATCAGGCTTCCTGACCTCGAATATTTCATTCAGACGTGATACCGGCGGGGAAGAAGCAGAGATAATCTCAAATACAAGATGTGCTCAGTTCTGGTGGAATGTAGATCTTGCCGCGGACAGAGCAATGGAAAAGACAATAAACCTAAGCATCATTCCTTCAAAAAAATCTTAGTGGTAAGACAGCTAATCTATCTCCTGCCGATTTTCTTCATTGCTTTCTTGAACCACCATGCCCTGAGTTTCTCTGCAGCATTGTAAAGTCCATAGAGAGGGGAAAGGGGAATGTCAAAGCTTCCAGGCCTGTGAATCAATGTACCGCCGAAGCCTGTCTTGAAAAGAAAGAGTCCATGCATCGGGTGTTTCTCGTCGTCGGTTGGAGGACATCCGTAAAAATCATAGACAGGACAGCCTGCTTCCTTTGCATCTTTAATAGCAGTCCATTGAAGTAAATATGCAGGCATGAGGTTTCTCTTTATGTTGCCGCTTGCACCGTAGAGATAAACTGCTTCCCTGGGACAGAACAATGTTATGATACCGGCAAGATAATCATTCTCATGTCTCGCAAGATAGAGTGTGATTTTTGGTTTGCCGCTTCCATCAGGGCGTCCTCTTTCAAGCAAGTCCATGTAATATGCTTTTCCATGGAAACTTACACCATCCCTTTTGGAGGTCTGCTCAAACAGTGAGTAAAAACTGTTGAATGCCTCTTCAAAACCTTCCTCTCCTGCAAAATGACGGGATACCTTTACATCTTTTTTCTCTGCAAGACGTATGTTGTATCTCCACTTGCTTTTCATAGAGGCAAGAATATCTTCCTGTGATGGAGAAAGGTCAAGCAGGACTGTGTCGGGAGGCTGGATGTCTACAGTGCTCTTTTTAATACCCAACGATGGGTTAATTTTATCTTTTGCAAAGCTTTCACGCTCACTCAAATCTGTAAAATCAACCGGAACGTCAAAGCGTATAAATAATGTGCGTTTTGGAAGTAACGGTTTTATTTTTTTTGAAAGCTCTGAGACTCTCTTAAGGTAATCATCGCGGCCTTCATCTGAATATTCCGGTGCCATAGGAATGTATGCAAGATTAAATCCCTTGATTCTTCTTATAAGCAGTGTAAGAGAATTCTTGGAGTTTGCCTCTGCAGAAAAATGATCAGTTACTTTAAGATTTCCGTCCGGCAGAATGTTAAAGTACATTGACGACCAGCCGTGCCTGCATTTAAACTCTGCCCAGAATTCTGTCTGTAAAAAACGCTGTTCATTGTAAGGCACTTTAATGTACCCCGCCGTTTTCTGTATGAACCGTGGTGATAGCCTTGTCATTGGCAATAAGCTTTTTACCGGAAATCTCCACAGATTTATTTACAACATTAATCTGAACCTTAAAGAAATCATCTGCAGTGATCTCTACAGGCTTTTGTGCGTTAATATCAGCACCCTCAAGAATAACTCTTGTTCCAGGTTCTGCCCACGGTGCCTCAAGAACTTCTACTGCATCCTTTCCGTCCTTGTCCTTGTAATCTGCCGCAAGGAGCATGCCATGGCTTTCGATTCCACGCATTGCCCTGGGTGCAAGGTTTGCCGCAAGGATAATGTGTTTTCCAAGAAGATCCTCCGGCTTAAGGAAAGGTCTTAGTCCACTCTGAATAATACGTGGTGTACCGCTTCCGTCATCAAGAGTCTCTACGTAAAGTTTCTCTCCTTCCGGGTTGTTCTCCACTTTGACTATTTTTGCAACCTTCAGCTCAATTTTCTCGTTAAAGAAAGAAACCTGATCTTCAGCAAGCTCTATTTTTTTGCTTTCCTTTTTTGCCTTTTTATTTTCACTGGCCTTTTCTTTTCTGTCCTTCTGGCTTCCGGAATATTTTTCCCTGAATGCGTCTGCTGTCTTCTGGTCAAGCGGAGAGAAGAATATGGCTGTCTCGTTTACTGTATCAAGTCCCTCTGTGTTTCCAAGATCGCTCCAGTTTAATCCGCCTTCAACTGCAGTTTCACCGAACTTTGGCTCAGAGATCTTTTTGTTAAGATATCCAAGAATTGTCTCGCTGAACTGAGGCAGATATGGATGTGCCATGATCATCAGGTCTTTAATCATGTAGCAGAGGTTATGAATGAGTTTTGCGGCCTTGTCAGGATCTGTGGTACGGGTCTTCCATGGCTCACCGTCCTGGAATGCCTTGTTTCCGATGTCACTTATAGCGAATACCTCGTGGAATGCGTCCTTTAAATCTGCCCATTCAAGATATTCAGTCATTTTCTTCTCGTGTGCACGGACTGCTTCCCACATTTCCTCATCAACCGGGGCATCAGGAATCTTACCATCATAGTATTTGTTTACAAAGAGGAGAGTTCGGTTCACAAGGTTTCCAAGGTTACCGATAAGCTCGCCGTTGTATTTCTCGCGGAATTCCTTCCATGTAAACTGATAATCCTGTTTCTCAGGGCGGTTGTAGAAGATGAAGAATCTCCATGCATCTGCCTTGATTCCGCTTTCCTTTGCATCAGAGCCGAATACACCGATTCCCTTGCTCTTTGAGAATTTTCCATCCTCATAATTCAAGTACTCTGTGGAGGACATGTGATACAGCTTTGTCCAGTTATGACCGCTGCCGATAAGGCTGCATGGAAATACAACTGTGTGGAAAGGTATATTGTCTTTTCCGATGAACTGGAACAAGTCTACAGGAGCCTTTCCCTTTGCTTCCTCGCTTTCTTCCGGGATCCACCAGCTCTTATAGTCAAACGATGGCTTTCCCTGTGCCTTAAGCTCATCTTCAAGCTGTTTTGTTATTGAGATATATCCTATTGGAGCATTGAACCAGACATAGAATACCTTGTTTTCATATCCCTCGCGTGGAACTGGAATTCCCCATTTCAGGTCGCGTGTGATTGCCCTTTCGTTAAGGCCGTCACGTATCCATGCCTTTGTAATCTTTACGGCATTCTCTGACCAGCGTCCTTCCTTGCTTGCCTTGCTCATCCATTCATCAAGCTTAGAGGAGATTGCAGGAAGATTTATGTAAAGGTGCTTTGTGTCACGGATTTCAGGCTCTGCACCACAGGTAGAGCATCTTGGTGACTTAAGCTCAACAGGATCAAGAAGAGAGCCGCATTTCTCACATTGATCACCTCGTGCGTCATCGTAACCGCATTTAGGACATATTCCACGGACAAAACGGTCTGCAAGATAGCGCTGGCATTTAGGACAGAAAGGCTGCTTGTTCACATGCTCTGTGATATAGCCGTTTTTCTCAAGGTCCTTGTAGATTTCCTGTGTTATCTCTGTACATTCGTCATTTGATGTGCGTCCGAATTTATCAAAGGCAATGTCAAACCATTTGTAGATTTCATCGTGCTGCTTGAAATAATAGTCGCAGAGTTCCCTGGATGTTTTTCCTTCTTCCAGGGCTTTGGTTTCTGTTGCAGTTCCGTATTCATCAGTTCCACATACATAAAGGGTCTCATAGCCGCGACTCCGGCAAAAGCGAGCAAAGACATCAGCACTGAGCATCTGGATAAGGTTGCCCAGGTGGGGAATATTGTTTACATAAGGTAATGCGGATGTAATTAATCTTCTATTCATGGTGTTATTATAGAGTTTTAACGTATAATCGTCAATTATCTTGAGGAAACAATAATGAGGGCTTTCCCATGAGGCTATTTTATGCCTTTTTCCTTGATTTTCTTGACAAGGTTCCGCATCATGTTGCTGGAGGATTTTTTCATCACAAGGGCATTTCCGTTCTTGATGACGACTATAAGGTCCTCAACTCCACACAAAGCAACCGGTATATCTGAATAGACGAAATTATTGCTGGAATTCTCAGAGGCAATCTCGCCTGTATTCTGGTTAAAATGCTGCTCAAATGCATCCCAGCTTCCGACATCATCCCATTTGAAAGTTGCCTTAACAGATGCTGCTTTTGAGGTTTTCTCGGCTACTGCATTGTCAACGGCAATGGCAGGAACAGTCTGATATGCCTTGATCATTGGCTCCCAGTCATCGATGTACTGGATTCCGTTCAGGATTTTGCTTTCCGGGCACCCTGCACCTGTAAACACATCAAATGCCTTGTATACCTCAGGCTCAAGTGTACTAAGCTCTTTCTCAAAGAATGAGCATGTAAATCCAAACATTCCGCTGTTCCAGAAATATTCTCCGCTTTCAAGATATTCCTGTGCAGTCTTTAGGTCCGGTTTTTCCTTGAACTGGGCAATCTTAAAGCATGAGCTGTCTCCGTCAACTATTTCGCCTTGTTTGATATATCCGTAACCTGTAGAGGCTTCTGTCGGTGGAATGGAAAAGCATACAAAAGACCCGTTATCTGCAAGCTTGGCGGCTTTCTGACAGTCAGAGGCAAAATCTGCCATCGGATTTATGACATGATCACTTGCCAGTACAAGAACTGTTCCGTCATTTCTTCCTGTAGCCTTAATGTAACGGCATGCAAGCAAAATTGGCGCTGTCGTGTGGCGTGCAACAGGTTCTGCTATAATGCATAAGTCTTTTTCCAGCTTGGACCTGTCTTCTTCCGGGAGTGTCTTGATAAGCTCGGCACATTGACCGCACATCGGTTCAAGCAGATCGGCCCTTGTTATTATAAGTATTTTTCCCAGAGGCTTAAGATAAAGACCCCTTAGAATAGAGGCCTGTAAAAAAGAGAATCCGTCATTGAATTTAATGAACTGCTTGGGATTATCCGGGCGGGAAGCAGGCCATAGCCTTTCTCCTATACCTCCCGCCAGAATTACTATGTCAGTAAATGAACTGTCTTTCACTTTAGCTTATCCTTGTTTTTGTTAAAGAAGAAGGTGCAGAATGTCTTTATTCTGTTCATGAATGAGGTCTCAACTCTTTCACGAAGGAAGAAAATGCTTGGTGCATCAACTGCTCCTACTCCATAAAGAACCCATGAATCTCCCTGTCTAATTATGACAACGATTGATTTCATGTTCTTTTCCTTTACGCAGGTATATTTGTCGTAGTATTTCAGTTTGTTCAGGTTTGTTGACTCATAGTAAAAATAGTCTGAGCCACGCTCCGTGTGAATAGATGTATTGATCACACCAAAAGGCTCCATCTCAAGATCTGCGACTAAATCATAGCCATTTGAGGTCTTTGTCTTTGATTTGACACTTGCACTTGAGTAAAGATCATACCATGCTTCGGCCCTCTCTGAATAATACGGAATTCCAACATAGGAAGAAACGTTCAGAATTGAAGTCTCAAAGGATTCAAGAAGATTCTCATTTCCTGCATAAGGATATATTTGAATTACCTCTGCAAGATATGCAGGCTTGAGTTTTTTTACAGTATCAAGTGTTTTCTGAACGGAAGAAGCACTGCTTTCTATGCTCATGTTCTTAGGGGCCTTGAGGTTCTTGATAACCATCTCGCCTTTCTCTAGTTTTGCCCGCTCTGCAGCAGTAAGGTTACTGTTGAATGCAGCCGGAAGAGCTGTAAGTGTATTTAGAGCCAGTGCCAATGTTCCAACAAGTGAAAGTGTGAATTTGTTCAAACGCATCATAATACCTCCAATAATACCATTTTTTCGTATAAATGGCTAGGGTTATGTCTGTCAAATGCCACTCAAATGACATTTCATTTGTACAAACCACAAAACTGTGATATAATTACAAAAAAAATAAATATCAGGAGTTTTTTTATGCCTATTTCACCATATATAAAGGAAACAATGACCAGCAAGGGTGCCGGTGTCATCAGGAAAATGTTTGAGGAGGGAATAAAACTGAAGGCAGTTCACGGTGATGAGAATGTCTTTGATTTCAGCCTTGGAAATCCAGACCTGGATCCGCCTGTAAAAGTAGCAGAATCAATAGAAAAACTTGCGAAAATCAGGGATAAAAACTATCACGGCTACATGCCGAATGCAGGTTATCCTTTTGCCCGAGAGGCAATGGCAAAAAAAACAGCAAAAGAGCAGGGTGTACCTGTTCAGGGGGACTGTGTAGTCATGTCTGTAGGAGCGGCTGGTGCAATAAACGCACTTCTTAAGGCAATTCTGTCTCCCGGGGACAATGTTGTGGTTCCAGCTCCATTTTTCACTGAATACCGCCATTATGTGCGTAATTTTGGAGGAACTTTAATAGAGGTTCCTGCTAAGAGCGATTTCTCACCCGATGTTGAGGCAATCAAGAATGCCCTTACGCCTGAAACAGCTGCCTTGCTCATAAACAGCCCGAATAACCCGACAGGACGCGTATACTCAGAGAATGAACTGAAGCAGCTCTCTGATGTGCTTACCGAGCATGGTAAAAAATGCGGACGAATGCCATATCTTATCTGTGATGAGCCGTATCGTGCAATTGTCTATGACGGAATAAAGGTTGCCCCGGCATTTCCTGTTTATCCGAGCTCCGTGGTTGTAACTTCATTTGCAAAAAATTTCAGCCTGCCGGGGGAAAGAATCGGTTATATATGCGTAAATCCGGCATGTCCTGACAAAGATGATGTTGTTGCGGCATGTATTTTCTGCACACGAATACTGGGTTATGTGAATGCACCTGGCCTTATGCAGAGAGTTGTAGCGGAGACATGGGATACAGATGTTGATTACAGCCTTTATAAAAAGAGACGTGATGAGCTTGTTTCCATACTGGACGACGTTGGAATTGAGCATGCAAATCCAGAGGGGGCGTTCTACCTGTGGTGTAAGGTCCCTGAGAAATACGGTGACGATGACATGGCATTCTGTGATTACATGAAGAAATATCTTATTCTGGCTTCACCGGGAAGTGCATTCGGTGGAAAAGGATATTTCCGTCTGGCGTACTGTGTGAGTGAGCAGAGCATTGTCAATTCAAGAAAAGCTTTTACGGCTGCAATGAATGATTTATAGAAATTTTTGAAAGTATTTTATGAAAGTAACAGGAGGTTTTAAATGAAGATTCTGATGGTGAGTGCGGAAGTTGTTCCTTTTGCAAAAACAGGTGGACTGGCGGATATGGTCAGTGCCCTTGCAATTCAGCTTACAAAGATGGGACACGATGTAAAGATCGTAATGCCGCGTTATTATAAGATTGACCGCAAAAAGCTCCAGCTTCTTCCAGGTCCAATGGCAGTTGCCGCAGGCCAGGTTGAGACATGGACGGCTGTTTATCATACTACCATGCCGGGATGTGACTCGCTTCCTGTTTACTTTATTGATCACGAGCAGTGTTTTGGGCGTGACGGTGTTTACGGAACTAAGACAGAGACAGATTTCCATGACAATCCATACCGTTTTGCAGTTTTGTGTCACGGTGCATTCCAGCTTTGCCGTAAGATAGGCTGGTATCCTGATATCATTCATGCACACGACTGGTCAACATGTCTTGCTCCTGTACTGTTGAAGCATGTATGCCGTTACTGTGGATTTGAGTCAACTGCATCTGTACTGACAATACACAATCAGGGATATCAGGGACAATACGGAAAAAATCAGTTCCCGGCTTTGGGAATTGACTGGGGACTGTATTATGGTGCAGGCTTTGAGCATCTTGGCGGAATCAATTTCCTTCAGGCAGGTGTTTCCTCTGCAGACATGATTACGACTGTTTCACCGACATACGCAAGGGAAATTCAGACTATAGAAGGCGGTTTCGGCATGGACGGTCTTCTCCGCATAAGGAGCGATGTAATAAAGGGCATTTTAAATGGTGCTGACGTTGAGCAGTGGAATCCTGCAATAGACAAGAGAATTCCGTTCAATTACTCAGCAAAGGATATGTCAGGCAAGGCAAAATGCAAGGCGGCCCTGCAGGAGAAAATGGGACTTAAGGTAGATCCCGACGTACCGCTTTTTGGAATAGTAACACGACTTGTAGACCAGAAAGGTATTGCGGAGGTTTTTGCACCGACTTATGGCTCGATATATCAGATGTGCACGGACATGAAAATTCAGTTTGTAGTTCTTGGCAGCGGAGAAAAATGGTGCGAGAGTGAAATCAACACACTGCAGTCAAAGTTACCAAACATGAAGGCATATATCGGCTATGACGAGAACCTGAGCCACTTGATTGAGGCAGGAAGCGACTTTTTCCTCATGCCATCCAGATATGAGCCGTGCGGCTTGAATCAGATTTACTCAATGCTGTATGGAACATTGCCGATTGTAAGGCGTACTGGTGGGCTTGCTGATACAGTGGAGAATTACAACGAGCAGACAGGTGAGGGTACAGGCTTCCTCTTTGACCAGCTTACTCCTCGTGCAGTTTACGATACAGTCGGATGGGCAGTATGGGCTTACTATAACCGCAAGGATCACATCAAGAAAATGCAGCAGGCCGGAATGAAAAAGACATTCGGCTGGGACAAGGCAGCACAGGGATATCTTGATGTCTACAAAGAGGCTCTGGCAAGAGGTTGTGGAATAAAGTAATCGGCTGTTATGCAAAAAGATAGATGCTTGTGATTACAAGACCGATCAAGACGATTATGCTTGTAATCATGAGCCACATGGGAGTATCCCCTGAAATTGCAGCTGAAGTTCCTGCACGTGTGGGAAAATGCCTGAAAGTTCTTTTGTTTTTAGAAAGGGATAACGGGGATGACTTGATTTTTTCCTGAGGAGGAATCTCTCCCCTAAGTTCTTCCTCGCTTATTGCATAGTGACATGCCGGACAGCCTTTTTTAAAATCTTCAACTGATCCGGTGTGTCCGCAGTTAGGGCATCGTACAGAAGAGAAGAATTTTCCGCAGTGAGGACAGAAACGTGCCTTTGCATTTACTTCCTCACCGCAGTTTTCGCAAAAATATTTTGGTTTCTTTTCTGCACTTGCCATTTTTTTAGTTCTCTGCTGTTCCGAGATTATCTACTGTATAGTTGTAAATCTGCCATATTCCGTCACGCTGGCGTACATAGTATGTGTAGCGTTTTTTCTCTGTGAAAGTCGTGTTCTTGAACCATTCAAGGACTTTGACTGTTCCCTGGGTCTGTGAATATGTTGTTGTCTCAATCTGGAATTTTGAAGGAATTGAAACGATGTCGGTGTCAATCCTGCTCTGCATGAGATCTGCCTTGAACTGCTGGAGCATCTGGATTCTTTCGTCTGCACTGGCTGCATTGTAGCGGCGGTTTCTTGTCGCATTGTTCTTTAGGATTGCCTCAAGATCCATGTACAGGAAATATTTATCCCATGCACCCTGCTGGCGGGCGATGATTGTCTGCTCAACAACTTTGTCCGGACTGATAGCCTCTGCCTCAAGAATAGAAGCTGTTCCAGTCTCTACAGGGATATAAGATGATGCCGCAATTGTCGGAGAAGGACGAACCTCAAGTGAAAGCCTCTTTGATTCGATTGAATTGCTCTTGTTTCTGAAAAGCTCAGGATAGAATGTAGCCGTAAGATAATAGATGGAAGGATTAGATATGTCCAGGTAATCCTTGATGTTCTCTACAAAAGAGTATTCCTCGGCTGGTTCAAGTGCAATCTCACGGAAATAGACAGTCTGGTTTGTGGTCCTTTTTTCTGTAAGGGCGGCACTTTCAGGAAGCTTGATGTTCTTGGCGTCAACTGCCTTGAAATCAACACTGAAAGCCCTGTCGTCAGCAAGCTTGAACCTTAAGGTGTCTGCTCCAGTATTGCGGATTGTGATGTGAACGTATATTGGGTTTTCTTCTCCGCTTCCCGGATAATACAGGGTCCGGTTATAGAATTTAATGGATATTTCCGCGTTTTCAAGTGTCTTGTTTGTCTGAACGTAGGTTTGTGCGCTCAGGCTCTGTGCAAAAATACAAAAAACAGTTATAATGCTTAACAGTATTCGTTTCACGATACAACTCCCGTCTGATGAACAGACATTGTAAATTGAGATGGCAACATCTCGGTATTTCTTTATATATCGGTAGATTATGAAAAATTCATTATCAACAAATTCAATTATTCCCTTAATTGCCTCATGGAAGGAGCTTAGACAGGCTGTTCTCTCTGCCAACGGTTCTGAAACGGCTTTCCCAGTCAGCATTAACGGTCTGCATGGAAGTCTTCCGGCATTTTTTATAAGTGAATGGCTTAAATACCAGAACTCTCTCTTAATACATAACAGCCAGTACAACGGAAAGATACAGGGAAAACGTCCTGATATCATAATTTTTGTCGCGACACAAAAAGAGGCCGATGAATGTGAGTCAGATCTTCTTACGGTCCTGGGAGATAGCGCTGAGATTTATGTATTTCCATGGTGGGGAATGATGCCTTATCGTGCTGCAGGAAAGGGATCTGCCGTATTTGGAACAAGGGCCGGCGTTCTGGCACGTCTTACACAGAAAAATACAGGCTCATCAAAATCTCGTGTATTTATTGTTTCTCAGAGGGCATTGCTTTCTCCATTGCCTCCTCCTGACTATTTAAAGAAGCAGGTGTTCAGGATAAGGAAATCACAGAGCCTAAACATAATGGAACTGTCACAGAAGCTTTCTGACATGGGATATCTACGGGTTCCAAAAGTAGGTGTGAGGGGTGAGTATGCCATACGCGGTGAGGTTGTGGATATCTTTATGCCTGGGGAAGAAAGGCCTGACCGTCTTGTCTTTGATTTTGACACGGTGGAGCAGATAAAGTCATTTGACGTGGAGACTCAGTCTTCAAAAGAAAACAAGGACTCCCTGCTTGTATATCCTATGAAGGAAGTCTTATGGAAGGATGATCTTGTCTCAAAGCTAGAGCATGTCCTTGAAAAGCAGGAAAAGGAAGGCATCGTAAACAATTTTGCCGAG
>JAGADS010000345.1 GCA_017613485.1 Treponema sp. | reverse complement strand
TCAAGGATGAAAACAGCACGAACGGGACATTCCTGAACGATCACCGTATACCTTCTGATAAATATGTTGAACTTTCAACTGGGGACAAAATTACTGTGGGAACAGCAAGCCTAGTGATGGGATAATATGCACTCCTTAAACATTCAGAAATTCCGTTCATCTCTGGAGACTTTCAGAAATATGACCGGACTGCCGGATGAAAGCGAAATATTAGAGATTGCAGAAAGTGCAGTTGAAACCCTGGAAAATGAAAAAAACTCATATCGCCCCTATGGAAAAAACAAAGCTCCCGGTGGACTTCTGGATTTTTCCTCTCTTGAGCAGGATGTGATTCTTGTTCCTGATTTACATGCCAGATCTGATTTTTTATTAAGGCTGCTTGATTCAAATATTGTAGAACCGAATGTTCTTACAGCACTTGCAGAAAAAAGATGCACTGTATTGTGTGTGGGAGATTGCTTTCATACTGAAACTCCCGGTGACTGTGCGTTAAGATGGAAAAAGGCATACCATGAATGGCAGAAAAATAACGCAGACAGTCCTGAAATGCATGAGGAAATGCATGATTGTTTTGCAACCGTGCTTCCCGTCATGATGCTGAAAAAAGCATTCCCGGAGAATTTTCATTTCCTAAAGGGAAACCACGAGAATATTCTTAATGAAAACGGAAACGGCAATTATGCCTTTTACAAATATGCCAACGAAGGTCAAATGGTTTATGATTTTCTTGAGAAAGTCTATTCCAAGGCAACTATTAACCTTATAAATTCCTTTGAGAAAAGCCTTCCCATTGTTGCACTTTTTAAAACCTTTGCCGTAAGCCATGCGGAACCATGTCTTCCATATTCAAGGGAAGAGATAATTAATTACCGTGAGAATGATTCTGTCATACTGAATTTTACATGGACTGATAATGGTGCTGCAGAGTGTGGATCCATAAGCAATCAGCTTAAGATGCTTGATGAGACAATTGATTCAGGACATTTTCTGTGGTTCGGCGGTCACAGGCCTGTAAGAGGAAAATATATGCTGCGTCAAAATGGCCAGTACATTCAGTTTCATAATCCGTTGAAGATGAATGTTGTTCATATACATGCTGACGGTTCGTTTGATTTGGAAAATGATATAGTTTCTGTTTTGGGGGAATAGAATATGGAAAAAGAATGCCCGACACATATCGGAAAGTATAAGAATATCCGCTATCTTGATGAAGGAGGAATGGGTGCTGTATATCTTGCCAAGGATCCCGTTCTGGACAGGAATGTCGTCATAAAGCAGCTTAAATTCAGCAGGTCTGCTTCTTCTGCAAGGGAAAGGTTCAAGCGGGAGCTTTCTATAATGAACAAGCTCACAAGCGAGCATATTGTGCGTTCGTTTGAGTTTATAGAGGAACCCGATGAGAAAACTGGAAAAAAGAAAGATTATTTCGTGCTTGAATATGTTGACGGAATGTCCGTTGACAAGCTGCTTGAAAAAGACAAGATAATTCCTCTGAATGTCGCGATGATCATATTCCGTGATACATCTCTTGGACTTGCTGTTGCACACAATCAAAAAATAATCCACAGGGACATCAAGCCTGCCAATATCCTCATCTCCAAAAAGACAGTTGTAAAGCTTGCAGATTTTGGAATTGCAGGTTTTGACAGAGAAAAAGACTCAAACGACAAGGACGACAAGAAAGACAATAAAGAAAAAGGAATAGATTCATCATTTTACACCGGTGAAAAAACAGCCCAAGGATCAACTCTGGGAACTCTGTCATATATGGCACCGGAACAGATGCTTATCAATAGCACAATCACAACACGAGCCGACATCTATGCGATGGGTATAACGCTTTATTTGATGATATACGGAAAAAAACCTTATGAAAACCGGATGTCTGTGGAAGCTCAGAGAGAAATGCTCAGGAAAATGAATTGCATTCATGCTCCTAAAACAAACGGAAAAGAAAAGATTCCATTTAAAATCCGCCACATGATACAGAAGATGACAAAGTTTAATCCCAAGCGGCGTTATGCAAGCATTTCTTCGATTATAAAAATATCCAACAGCTATCTCAAGAACTATGACAACAAGGAAGTCAGGATAGAGCTTGCAAGGTCATTGGTCTATTATCCAAAAAAGAAATATGAGTATGAGATGATTCTTCCAAAGAACAGGATTCCCAAGATTGCGGCCTTAGCTGCATTGGTGATTCTTGCAGTTGGAGGTCTCTTTTCATTTGCCTGGAAACAGGGAATAATCCATAAGACAGTTCTGCGGCACTGGTATACGCCTGTGACAATTAATCTTAACATGCCGGAGACAAAAAGCGTAAAGGCTGACTTACCTGCCAGAGTATTCTTCTACTACAATGATAATGATTCCATTCCGGAGGTAAGTGGATCTCAAAGGGAATTTAGTCCGAATAAAAAGCAAAAGGATGCAGAAGGGACAACTGTTGTATCAATAAAACCTGTATACCTTAAGCCTGGTGACTATAGGATAAAGATTGCGGCAGGACCATCCGTTTGGTGGAATGATCTACGTGTTGATCATGATAAGGTTGAGCTTGATTTGGATTATCTAAAGGCAGAGAAGAGGACTATCAATCTGCATCTTTCAGCAGTGGATGATGAGACAGGAAAGGATATTTCTGATATATGCTCATGTAAGATTCAGACTGCAGATGGATTGCAGGATCTGTGGACACTTAAGCCCGGGTCTCTTAAGACAGGCGAGGTATACAAGATTTACATAAAGTCAGAGGAATATCAGGATGAATATTTCAGCCTGTTGATAGACTGGTATCAGGATACACTTTTTATAAATGCTAGAATGAAAAAGCTTGAAAGCAAAACTGGAGATGGAAAATAATGGTGATTCTTGTGCTGTCGCAATCCATGGAAAAATCCCTGAGGATATGCTCAAGACTTGAGGAACAGCAGCATATCTGCGCGCCAGTACAGGACATACCAAATTTATTGGAAATACTTGAGAACAATATCGGATCGGGCATAGATCTTCTGATATGCAATTACTTTGTTTTTTCATCAGCTACTTACAATCCTTATGAAACCATGAAAGAGCTTTTGCATAATGTAAAGATTCCTTTTATTTTTTTTAACGATCCATTGCTTCCTGCTGCGAATAAAAGCATGTACTGGGAAAACTCAATAAGGAAATATTATCCTTTTTCATCTTCACTTGATTTAACAGGAATATACAGGTCTTTCTTCATGTGGCTGACTATCAATTCCTCAATGGAAAAACTTCTGAACGAAAATGTAGATAATGGCCTGAAAAACAATATGATTGTAAATGAGGATGAATTAGTTTCCTGTGCGATGGAATTAGAAATACCAAATTCACGCCTTGAGTTATTGAGGTATTTTTGGAAAAACCAAGGGAAAACTCTCTATTCTTCTGATATCTGCAAGTCAATATGGAATAAAGATGATGATTCTACCATG
>JAGADS010000344.1 GCA_017613485.1 Treponema sp. | reverse complement strand
CGGTGAGATGGTTTTCTCATGGAGATCCTCAAGAACAGAGGACAATTATCCGCTCTATCAGATGATTTCCGCAGGTTTCTACAACAATCACCTTCAGTGGCGCTTTACCAATGTATTCCAGGATTACAAGCAGAACGGTGGGCTTATAGAGCTTGCAAGCTATAAGACGATGATCCCAAACGTGTGGACACATCATTCAATAAGCTACGATCAGGACACAGGCCTTCTTGAATACCGCATAGACGGTAAGCTTGAGGACATGAAGTACATCACAACCAATGGAAAGGAAAACGGCGGATACATTTACTTTCCGCAGCTTGGTGTTCCTGCTGACATAGAAATATGCCCCTCATACACAGGACGTATAGACGACTTCCACATTCAGAGAAAGTCAGAAAGTGACTCAAGTGCCGCACTCCGCTATGATTCATACAAAAAAGACGGTGGCCGTTTTGTAACAGAGCCTATTCTCGTAGGTCTCAGCTCAGTGCTCCAGAAAATAGATGCAGTTACGACAGAGCCTGCACAGACAGATGTTGTTCTTTATGCACGTGCCGGGGACAATTATTTCAACTGGACTGATACAGAGCCTGCATGGGTACCTGTTACAAATCATCAGCAGATAGAGAACGTAAAGGGAAAGTATTTCCAGGTTGCGGTTGATCTTTACACAGACGGAAACGGTTCAAAAACTCCGTCAGTTACACAGCTTGACCTGCATTACACCGAGGCATCAGCACCGCTTCCACCGTTTACTCTTATTGCAGAGCCGGGAAACGGTCAGGTTACGCTTACGTGGAGTTATTCTGTTGATGACAGTGCAGGCGGATATTACGTCTATTACGGAGAACGTCCCGGTGAATATCTTGGACGTGAGGCAGTTCAGGGAACATCTCCTGTAAATGTCGGAAATACGGCAAAGGTGACAATCTCCGGATTAAAGAACGGAAAAATATATTATTTTGCGGTGGCAACGTATTCAAATCAGGACGAACGAATTGTCGGAAGTCTTTCAAAGGAAGTTTACGCACGTCCGCTACGCAAATAAATGCATATAAACAGCTAGGTTACAGCAAGAGAGGATTATATGAACGAGGGAACAAGCACATCAACCCGCTTAATGATGGACAGGGCACGGTCGGCAGTACTGTCACGTGATTTTACATTAGCAGCACGACTTTACAAAAACCTGCTCAAGGAGGAACCGACCAACAAGGAATTGCTTTCTGCATTGGGCGATCTTTATCAGCGTTCAGGAAATGACTCTCAGGCTATTCCTCTTTACAATCAGATTGTACAGGCAAACCCGAATGATGTAGTGGCCCTGAACAACCTTGGTTCAATTTACCGCCGTCTAAAGAAATACGATGAGTCGATTGCAGTTCTTGAAAAGGCAGTCATCGTGGATGAGTCAAATGTCCAGACTTTCTACAATCTTGGCTTCACATACAAGCTGATGGGAAAAAACGAGAGTGCAATCCAGTGCTTCAACACTGTTGTGGAGGAAAACCCCAACGATGTTCTTGCATATAATCACCTTGGTGCAATCTATGCGGCCGAGCGTGAATATGACAAGTCAATCTCATCATATCAGAGGGGACTTAAAGTTGACCCGAATCATCCGATCCTTCACTTGAATCTTGCTCAGTGCTACGAGAAAGTAGGAAGCCTTGATCTTGCAGTAAACGAATATGAGGCAGCCCTGCGTTCAAAACCGGGATGGCGTGATGCAACAGACGGATATGTAGATCTTCTTGTACGTAAGAATGACATAACAGCCGCTCTTGAGCTTGTAAACCAGGCTATAAGGCTTAATCCTCAGGATGCAGAGATGCATGCAAAAATAGGTGACATCTATACGCTTATTACTGATTTTGACAGTGCGGAAATGGAATACAATGTTACCTTGAAATGCAATCCGGCAAATGTACATGCTCTGTCTGCATTGGCACGTGTATATGACCTTCATGGAAACCATTCAGAGGCCCTTAAAATCATGGCACGTTATGCAGAGGTCAAGCATGATGATTCTGACATGCTAAAGCTCAAGGCATCTGTAATGATGGGCTCCGGTAAGCTTCATGAGGCTGCAGGACCTGTTAAGGAGCTTTGGGACAGGAACAGTGATGATGTTGAGATGCTCAGTCTTCTTGCACAGTACTATATCATGCGCGGAGAGGAAAGCAAGGCAGAGGGATGCTTGAAAAAGAGCCGCCGTCTTGATGCAGAGTATGTAGATTATTTCCGTGACTATGCAAAACGCTATCGTCAGCTTCAGAAATACGAGAGGGCAATCCGCAATCTTGAGGTATATCTAAAGGAAAAGGAATTTGACTCAGAGACACTTTATCTTCTTGCAAAATGTTACGAGGAGACAAAGCAGTACGAGAAAGCCCTGTATCAGTATAAGAAAATCTCAGATTATTTCGGCATGGAATCTATCTATGACAAGGCACAGGAACGTCTTCAGAAGCAGATGGAGCTTGATGGAGTTGACAAGCGTGATCAGGATATCGATTTTGACGCACTTGAAATGTCAATGCAGGAAGAGCTTGGACTTGAACGCAGCCTTGTTGAGGAAGAAGTAACAGAATCACCTGAGATAGACGAGAACATTGAGCCGGTTATTGAATTTGAACCGATGGATCAGCAGCATATTTCTGATGCACAGAATAAGATGAACTGGGGTGACCGCGGTTATACGTTTGAAAAACTTACCCATGAAGACAGCTCAGGAGGCTCGCCGTTTGACCGTCATCTTGATGATGATATTTTTGCAAGCAACAGCAAGAAAGGTGAATTTGACAATCTAGTTCCAGGAGCGGAAAAAGAGGATGAGGATGATATAGAGGATAATTTCTTTGACGGTAATCCTTTTGGAAAAATGGCTCCTAGAAAAGCCCCCGAAGAAGACCTTATGGAAGACAATTTCCTTGACGAGGATATTGAGGGTAAAAAAAGAAAGCCAGAGGATGCAGTCACAGAGTTAACGGACGGTTCTGTTCCAACACCAAAAAATCCTGCACCGGTAAGTCCAGCTTATCCGGTCAATGATAAACCTGCCTCAGGAATGCCTAGTTCTGGAAATCCAGCTGCGGCAGGCAATGGGGATGCAGATATCGATGCCGGAAACCTTGCACCTGCTTCTGGTTTTGAGGATTCAGCCTCACCGTTAGATAATCCGTTTGCTGCTCCAGGAGAGCCTGTAGTTGAACCAGAGGTTGAACCGGCTGATGAGTTATCCGATGATCCGTTTATGAGCGGGGCAAATGAGATTCCACCGATTGAACCTGCGGCAGAAGAACCAACAATGGAAGATGATACACCTTCTTTTGAGGACGGTCTTGATGATCTTGATCTTGGACAGGATCAGGAACTCAGGGACAGCCTCAGTGGTGATGAGGAAGATTTCTTTGCTGATTCAAAGGCAGAGGAAGAGCCGGAGAATAATTATGAATTTGCAGCTGAGAACGTTCAGGAAGAATCAGGTGACACCGAGCTTGACGATATTCAGGTTGATGATGAAGGCCTTCTTGATGAGGATGAGAACACGGAGGATGATGTAGCGTTTGTCCCGGAGACAGTTGAGTCTGATTTAGAGGATGTAGAGAATCTTGAATATGATGATGCAGAGGAAACAGAAGAACCTGCACTTGAGTCTGGCGATGAATTGCCTTCATTTGAGGAAGAGGCTGTTGATGAAAATGAAGAGATACCTTCAGTTGAAACCGTAGTTGAGGAAACAGAACTAAGCGAGAATTCAGAACTCTCTGAGGATAAAGAGACAATTCCTGTTGATGCTGATGAAACCGAAATTCATGAGGAAACAGAGACAGTTTCTGCTGAAGACAGTTCGGATAAACTTTCTGCAGATTTGTTCATCAAGCTGCGTGCATTGAGCGAATATCTTCCTGTTGATAAAAAACTGGAATTCCAGGACAGCCGTGAAAGCCTTATGCTTGACTATATCATCCGTAAGCTTTCGGGTGAGCCGGGACTTCTGGAGACAGCACAGGAAGTAAGGGATAACCTCCACATTCAGGATGAGCCTGTGGATGACCTGAACCTTAACCAGACAGCAGATGTTATCAGCGGCATGAAGTCATATCTTGCATCATTGCCTGACCGGAAGCTTGCACATTCACTGCAGAATCAGATGGACGGTGCAATCAAAAGGCTTACAGACGAATAATGCGTGAGTTTGTGAGGATGATGTTACCCGTCTCCGTGATGAGTACATCGTTCTCCAGACGACAGCCTCCCCATTCAGGATCATAAAGACCCGGTTCCAGCGTAACAATATTTCCTGCCTTGAAAACCTCATCTGGTTTTGCCCTTGTGCTTACAAACGGGTTTTCGTGTATTGCTAGACCTGTTCCGTGTCCAAGGCCGTGTGGCATTGATTTTTCATATTCAGCAAAAATATCATCAGCACATTTTACTGCCTGCAGGATGGGAGTGCCTGCCTTATAACAGTCAATGCATGAGTCTGCCGCTTTTTGAACAAGAGAAAGAATAAGTTCCTGCTCATCGCTTAAAGGTCCTTTTGCAACCGTAATCGTGCAGTCACTTGCATAGCCCTCATAGCATACACCGTAATCAAGAATTGAAAGCCCCTGTGTTCCCCATGCTCCTGATGTGTATCCTGGAAAAGCATGTATTCCGAAACTTCTGGCTGGACCTGCTGCAAGTGTGTCAAAGCTTGCCCTCTCGCATCCCTGAATCCTTAGCTCCTTTTCTATGAACAGTGCAACATCGCTTTCTGTTTTTAATTCACCGCCGCGTAAAAGGCCTTCGATTTTATCCGTCATTGCGCTTGTAATATCGCAGGCTCTTTTAGTACATTCAATCTCATACTCATCTTTCTGAGCCCTCATTCCAATGACATAATCGTGAACGGAATTTTCCCTGCATTCAATTCTCCAGGAGTCAAGGGCATCCCGGATTTTGCTGTATTCAATAAATGAAGTTGAAGGAGGAATATCCAGTGTTTTTTCTGACGGTGATATTTCCGTTGAAATGGACTTCACGCATTCAACATAATCTCTCTTGAATCTTGTAAACGGAATCATCTCGGTGCAATGGGCTTTCTGTCTTGCAAGGTTTTCATCCCATGGACAAAGGATTGTTTTACCCTGATTTGTAACAAACAGGACCGCATCAGAAGGATGACCGCAAAGGTAACGCAGGTTTGGATCCCTGTTTTCCTCACTGTCATGGAAAACTGCGACAGGAATATTGTTGTTCATCAAGTATTCGCTGAGTTTCTTTATTCTTTGTGAATATATCTTTTCAAAATCAACAGACATGTCTACCTCTTGAATTTCCTGGTAATGGATTTTATAAGCGGGTCACGTGTTACAATCATGAGGCCTACGCCTATAACTGCAAAAATAAGTCCTGTAATGACGACCGGTACCCCCTGTGAGATAAAGCGGTGGTGCCCCTGGAAGATTTCGATGATCTTTCCCCTTAGGAAATAAACAGGAACTGATGCAATCACTGAGAATAAAATCATTCTTAGCGAATACAAGATTGTGGATGATAGTACAACTTTATTGGATATGTTTTTATGCCTTGCAAGGAAAATGAAGAGAACGACTGTGTTTACAAAAGATGCGATGGTCAGTGCGATTGCAATACCAGGCCCTCCCCAGATTCTTGAGAAAATAGCTGCAAGTATTATGTTTACCGCAAAATTGATTATTCCGGCCAGAGTAGGTCTGATGGTGTCCTGCTGAGCGTAAAATGCCGGTGCAAGTATGCGGTTCAGTGCGATGAAATAAAGTCCGATTATGTGGCAGCGGAAAACATTTGTTGTCATTTCCGTGGATTCAGAATCAAATTCTCCTGTCTGGAATAGAAGTGAAATAAGGCTCCTGTCCATCAAAAGTGAATAGAAGGTTATCGGGATAGCGATAAAAGCCATTATTTTGAGGGAATTAGACAGCATGGAGCTGAATTCATTCCATTGGTTTTTGTTGGCAAAGGCGGTAAGGTCGGGAAGAATTACAGTTCCTATTGTTACGGCGCAAATTCCAAGAATAAGTTCCTGCATCCTTAGCGAGTAGGATAAGCTTGAGAAAACACCTTCACCTGTGCGGGTTGCAAGGGCAGATGATACAAGGTCATTTACCTGATATGCTGCCATTCCGATGATTGTAGGTCCTATGAGTGCAAGAACCCTTCTTGTGCCGGGATGGGTAAAAGCATTTTTAAGCGATGTGAAGGTAACTTTCCAGTTGTTTTTCAAGACAAAGGGCAGCTGGAAAAAAGCCTGAACCGTTCCTCCTGCGACAACTCCAATTGCCATGGCACGTGCGGGATTAGCCATGTGGGGTGAGAGAATGTAAGCGGATGCAATGACTATACCGTTGAATAGTATAGGGGTGAATCCGGACGGAGAGAAAATCTTTAATGTATTCAGGATGCCCTGGAAAAATGCCGCAATTGAAATAAGTGCAAGATATGGAAACATTATCCTTGTAAGAAGCGTAGCTTCCGTGATGGATGCCGTATCTCCCTCTTTATAGAAAATCCGCATGAGTAATGGCGTAAAAATTATGCAGACGGTGACAAAACTCACGGTGATGAATGACAGGAGCGTGAGGGTTGCACTTACGAAATTCTGTGCTTCCTTTTTGCCTTCTGGTGTGTCGGCTTTTTCAAGATATCCCCTGAAAGTCGGTATAAAGGCAACGGAAATCGAATTCTCAGCAAAGAGCCTCCTGAAAAGATTCGGTACGTTGAAAGCTACCTGGTATGCATCGGACAGAGAAGATGTTCCAAGAAATTTTGCGAGTGTTACCTGACGTAAAAGACCGAAAATCCTGGAAACCAATGTAAGGACAGAGAGCGAGATTCCGCTTTTTAATAGTCCTTTTTTATGACTGTTTCTTTTAGTTTTATTTTGAATGTCACTGTTTTTCTCAAGTTCAGAATTCATAATATCTATAGAATAAAAGAGTTGCGAAAATAAATCAATCGGTATATAATTGAATAGTTATGAGCGAAACTAATAGCAAGGGTTTTAGAATATTTGGATTTCAAAGGGTCGGTAAAACACCGATCGTGCCTCTTTCTGTAAAGATTCTTACGGTATTTGTGCTTTTAATCTTGATTTCAACGCTTTTCACTAATTTTATAACGCTGATTTTCACGCAAAGGCAGACAATCGCCCTTACTGATGATATTCTGGTCTATCAGCTCTCAGACATGTATTCAACGGCAAGCAGTCAGTATCAGATAAGCCTTTATTCCCAGAAGCAGGATGATTCAATCAATACAATAAAGGAAACCGCAGCACGAGACTTTACAAAAAAACATTCGGTTGCAATGGGAGTTTTCCAGGATGGAAGTCTTCTTTTCCTTATACAGGCAGACCAGTCGAGAGCATGGGAGACTTTCAGTGATGAGCAGGCCCTTGACTTCCTGAACGTTACCAAGCTTAATGCGGATAATGCGGGAAACAGGGACCGTGTTGAAGGTTCAGTTACTTTTACCTCACCGTATGGAGCTGAATTCCGAGGTGTATTCAAGTACCACCCGGACTGGAAATGTTATCTTATACGTGCAGAGGAAACCGCTGACCGTAAGTCGGAAATGTTTGGAATATATTTGAAAATCTCCATCATAATCCTGATTCTGACAATAGGTTTTGTTTTTGTCGGTATCTCAGTATTGAACAAGCTCCTGAGCAATATCGGAAAATTTACATCTGAGGTATATGAGCTTCAGCAGAGTCAGTCCAACGAGAACGGAGAGCCTGCACAGGTAACAAGGGCACCTATAGACTTGAGCGGGGCCCCGAATGACGACATAACATATCTGGCCGCCAACTTCAACGACCTGTACGTAAACACAGCAAACCTGCGCAACATATTCCAGAAATTCGTATCGAAAAATGTTGTTGACACAGCATATCATGACCACAAGGTTGAGCTTAAGGGTGAGCAGAGGCAGCTTACAATCCTGTTCACTGATATCAAGAGCTTTACCTCACGTACTGAGGTTCTTGGAAACGACATCATCCGTCTTTTGAACATTCACTACAATTCAATCATAGGAATAATTCAGCCGGGCGGTTCATCTGACTCAAATCAATCCAAGGCATTCATCGGTTCTCTTATCGGTGACGCAGTTCTGGGCGTGTTCGGAATCAACGGGGAGAAATCTGTAAGCAATCCGCAGAAATCTGTTGATGCAGTCAACTGTGCATGGAACATGACGATTCAGACAAAGAAGTTCCGCGAGAAGATGGACGAGAAAAAGAAGGAGCTTGAACGGCTTGGCAGATTCAACAGCGAGGCAAAAAAGGTCTACGAGGCAGTCCGTCTTGACATCGGTGTCGGTATAGACGGCGGTGAGGTTTTCTACGGCAATATCGGAAGCAACAGGTACATGGCAAACACTGTTATCGGTGACAACGTAAACTCAGCATCCAGAATCGAAGGCTTGACGCGAGTATACAAACTGCCTGTTCTTGTAAGTGAATATGTCCGCGATGAGGTAATGCTTCTTCCTGAGACCGCTGAACGCTATAAGTTCTTTGAGGTTGACACTGTTCAGGTTAAGGGAAAGATTGAGGGAAAGAAGATTTACTTCCCGCTTGACCTGTGGATGGTTGATGAGGATTATGCAAGCCTGTATACCGAGCAGAAATTCACGGACTTTGAGGAAGGACTCAAGGCATATTACAAGGGTGACTGGAAAACGGCAAGAGCTGCCTTCAAGAAGAGTGATCTTGATGTAGCCCATGTTTTCCTTGATCGCATAGGATTAAAGAGTGCCCCGGCTGGATGGAGTGGAATATGGACAATGACTTCGAAATAAAATCACGCATACATTCAGGCATTCAGGATTTTCTTGAGCAGGAATCCAGGAATTTACCGGCAGAGAATGCAGGAACCAGATATGATTTGGAGCATGCCTACGAGGCAACACGCAAAAACAGCTGGAAGAACAACAGGCCGATAGTTCTTTTGATGCTGCTTTCCGTTCTTTTTGTATCGGTGCTTTCGACTGTAATCGTATTGATTGTAAACAAGAAGAACAGTCAGATAGCGGTCAAAGTTGAAAATTTTGATGACCTGAACCTTCGAAACCTTCTTGATCTGGTCGGTACTACTCAGGCTAAGCTTGACGAGGAGACAAACACAAAGCTGGAGCTGGAGGCTGAAAAGGACAGGATACTTACACAGGCTCAGGCATCCCGTGATTCATCTCTTGCAACAGTTCAGTCACTCAACATAAAGGATGCGTCAGAGAGAAACCAGAGAATCAAGGAAATTGAGAATAAGTATCAGGAAGACATTCAGGGTATTCCGGAAATAGAAAAGAAAATACAGACAGCCCAGAAGAATATCGATGAATATCAGAAGCAGCTTATGGAATTCGACTCCAACGCAGTAGAGCAGGCACGTGAGCAGCAGGCACTTTTGGACAGCGAGAAGCAGCTTCATGAAATGGAAAAAAACAGGATTGCAAGCGAATATGAGTATAAGCTCAATGAATTGCGCTCATCTCTGTCAGAGGTACAGCAGTCGGATCTGGCACGTCAGGAAGAGATGGTAAGCTTTGTCGTTGCACAGTATGACCCGACTTTTGAGGATGATCAGACGGCACTTTCAATTTCAAGAAAAGCAAGATCAGAGTATGACTCAAAATACAGCGGTTCAGGAGCAAATGTCTCAGACGGTGCATCCCAGGATTTTTTGGATGCTCTTTCGGAACAGAAAAACTATTACAGCGAGCTTGAAAAACTCAGGACAAGGTTCAACAGGCTTCCGCAGAAAAATGCAATACCTTCTTTTGCCATCGCCCTTGAACGCATTGCAAATTCAGCCGGAAATGACATGGCAAAGGCAGCTGTAACAGAAGTCAATTCCTTACTGGACAAGAACACAAAACTCACGGAACGAAATGAAACTCTTGAGGGAGAGAATCAGGAGCTTGTGACAAAGAGTGAGGAGCTGACACAGAACCTTAATGCAGTGACACAGGAAAAAGACAGTCTGACTCAGGAAAAAGAATCCCTTACTGCAAGAAATGAAGAGCTTACGGCAGAATCACAGACACTTAAAACACAGAACAACGAGCTTACCCTTGCAAATAATACTCTTACAAAAGAAAGGGACAGCCTTAGTGCTGAGCGTGATGCACTTTCAAACGAGAAACAAAAGCTTGCCGGAGAAAAGGAAAGCCTTTCAACTCAGGTAACGTCACTCTCAAGTCAGTTAAAGAATGCCACGGCAGAACAGGAAATATTATCCACTAGGGTTAAGACCCTGGACTCAAGGACAAAAGACTTGACCTCGCAGAACGATGCATATTCAAGACTGCTGGAGACACTGGTATCTCAGGATGCGTCTACCCACGGATTTGTTGCAAGCGTAATCAACACAAGCAAGATACAGCTTTTTGTCGGTAAATCCAAAACATCTGTTTTATCAAGCCAATATGGTGGAAGCAATGAGATTCCTGTTGGTGTCGTAAGCGACGGCAAGATTATCGCATGTGGAAAAATCAAGAAGGAAAGCGGCTCATGGTATATGGTTCCAGTAAAGGTAGAGAATCAGTCCGCCGTAAACGAGTGGCTCACTGCAACGGTAGACATGCCGGTATCCGCTGATGCATCGTTCTCCAGAATCAAATCAGGCCAGAGCATAGTAATCGGCACGCCATTGTTCCTTGGGGAATGATTTTTTATGCGTAATTAGTAATTCGTAAGGCGTAATTAGTGGTAAGTCCAGCCACCGGTAAAAAAGCATCTGGTTTTATCAGAACTTGGGGTGCAAATGATTTCTAGTGTGTGGTTTTTGTCTTTGTAAATGAATGTGCAGATTTTCAGTCTATAGGTCAAGTTATAAAATGAATCCCATCGTAGAAGAAATGATGTTTTAAAACCGAAATTATTCTATGGGATAATCTTTACATATTTTTTCTAGTAATTTAAAATCACAACAAAACTTGATAACCTTGTTTGTAGTCTTCTGCTTTTCATATAGTCGGGATGCCTTTTGAATTATTGAATTTATGATTTTTAAACAGAATGAATATTCAATATTCAGAAGTACTTTGTATTTTTTTTCAGAATCTGTATCATTTGTTGAAGGATTCAAATAAACATCGGAATAAAGACCTTTTTTTATGGGAATCATTTTCTTTAAGTCTATAACAGCCAGAATATGCTTGAAAGTTCCGTCCTGGTTTCTTACATAGATATCCTTTGAATCAGTCCCTGGTTTTTCACAGTTTTCAAATATAAGAAAGCGGTCATTTTCAACATTTCTCCAAGTTTTATGTTTTTGCTTGGCAGATGAAAGGGGGATAACATACTCAATACCGTTTTCTTCAACAAGTATTCCGATATAAGGTTTGCTCTCATATCCAAAAGCCTTGTAATATACTTCATCGCAGGAATTATGAAGCGCTTTAAGATAGTTCTGGTCTATAGTTATGAATTTAAGATTCTTTTTTAATGAAAACATTTTTCCTCAAAAAAAACTAAGGCTGCCTGGTGTCAGACAGCCTTTCATTAATCTTCATCTCTTCACGGATTGAAACCGCAGGTTAATGGAGACCTTCTAAAAGCAATATAACATAAATGCGGCTGGAAGTCAAGGTTAAACTACTTTTCAATACTGTAGTCTTGTTCCACTAAACAGCAGGGCTTCCGCATTATAAACACCTTTAAAATGTATTGTATTTAAAATTTAAAAAAAAGGTTAGAGTCCTTTACGGGTGGTGGTAAAATGACTGTAAAGGAATCTCTGATGGAAATAACGGATTATAGAATAGAAAGATG
>JAGADS010000039.1 GCA_017613485.1 Treponema sp. | reverse complement strand
GGATGCCACAAGAGAATCCTTTAGTGCCTTGTCTTCTTTTGCTGCACGCTCAATATTCGTACTGTCCAGAGTAACGCATTTTTCAATTGCATTCCTCCATTCATCAAGAGGATGACCGCTTACAAAACAGCCTATAAGCTCCTTTTCCATGTTAAGGGCTTCCATTTTGGGCATTTCCTCGCAGTCCTCATAACTAAAGTCCACGAATTCCTGAATGCCTGCTTCCTCAAAAAGGGAAACCTGACCGTTTTCCGAGCCGCTCCTCTTTTTGTCCTCGTATTCCATTGCCCTCTCATAATTCAACAGAAGGGTTGCACGGTTTTTATCTAGATGATCAAATCCACCTGTTTTTATAAGGACTTCTATGGCCCTCTTGTTGACTACATGAGTATCAAGCCTGTCCAGAAAATCTATGAACGACTTGTAGGGACCGTTTTCATTCCTTTCATTTACGATTGACTCTGCCGCACTCTGTCCAAGTCCCTTTATTCCCATCAGGCCGAAAACTATGCGTCCGTCAACTACGTCAAAAATCGAATCTGATCGGTTAACATCGGGAGGATCAACAGGAATTCCCATTTTCCTTGCTTCCTCGATATAGACAGGGAGCTTGTCGGTTGAGGTGATTTCGTTGGTAAGGTTTGCTGCCATGAACTCAGCAGGATAATTTGCCTTGAGGTAGGCGGTACGGTATGCGACAACAGAATAAGCGGCGGCATGAGACTTGTTGAATCCGTATCCCGCAAATGGCACCATTATGTCGAATATCTCATCGGCATGTTCTATGGGGAATCCCTGCTTAACGGCTCCTTCCTCAAATTCCTTTTTCTTTCCCATAAGGACATCAATTTTTTTCTTTCCCATGGCACGACGAAGCATGTCAGCACCACCAAGGGTAAATCCCGCTATTTTCTGGGCTACCTGCATGACCTGTTCCTGATAGACCATGACACCGTAGGTTTCCTTAAGGATATCCTCAAGGCATGGATCAGGATACTGAATTGTCTCAGGCTTAAACTTTCCGTTGATGTAATTGGGAATATAAGCCATAGGTCCAGGACGGTAAAGTGCATTCAAGGCAACAAGCTCCTCTATGCACCTCGGTTTTGCCTGCCTAAGGTTCTTCTGCATTCCTGGAGACTCAAACTGAAAGACAGCCAGCGTGTCACCACGACAGAACAAATCGAATGTCTTGTCATCTGAGTCCGAGATGTTTTCTATGGAGAAAGGCTCTTTTCCCGCCTCCATGTGTTTGTTTATGATGTTCTCGGCATATCGTATAAGCGAGAGTGTCTTTAATCCAAGGTAGTCGAATTTTACAAGGCCACAGGGCTCGATTATATCCATCGTATACTGAACTGCCTTGATTCCCTTGGCATCCTGAAATACCGGTGCCCAGTCAGGAAGTGCCGTAAGTCCGATTACCATACCCGATGCATGAAATCCTGTGTTTCTGTTGACGTTCTCAAGTCTTTTGCACAAATCAAAAAGATGCTGGTATTTGTCGAATTTTTCCTGGTCATTGTTGAAAGTCTCAAGCTGCGTATATGGAATCAACTGACCGTTGTCCGGATGCTCTTCATCTGGTGGTGTGAATGCGTCCTTGAGTTTTGCCTTTGGGTTGTCCGGAATGCATTTCTTAAGCTTCTCTGCCTCTGCCAGTGGAATGTCAAGAATACGGCATACATCGTTAATACACTGTTTAGGCTTCAGGGTTCCAAATGTCACTATGTGGCCGACCTGATCATCACCATACAGATCAATAGTATGCTCAATGATACGCTGGCGGAATTCGAAGTCCATGTCCACGTCAAAGTCCGGCATGGATACACGCTCCGGGTTAAGGAAGCGCTCAAAAATCAATTTATATCTGAAAGGATCTATGTCGGTTATGCCCATGGTGTATGCAACAAGGGATCCTGCACCAGAACCACGTCCTGGTCCTATCGGTATGCCGTTTTTCTTTGACCAGTTGATGAATTCCCATACGATCAAGAAATATCCTGAGAATCCCATGCTGAATATGATTCCAAGCTCATACTCGCATCTGTCACGGATTTCCTGCGTTATCTCCTTGTAGCGCTTTTTAAGTCCCTCCTCTACAATATGGCGGACATAGGCATCCTGATTTTCCTGTAATCCTCACTTATCTGGAATTCCTTTGGAAGCTCAAATCTTGGAAGACAATCCTTAAGCTCCTGGGTTTTGTACTGGTGAATCGTAAGGTTGCACATGGAGGCAATCTTAAGTGTATTTTCAATGGCTTCGGGATACTCTGGGAAAAGCTCCGCCATCTCTATGTCAGATTTTAAGTACCACTCCTGACCCTGCGTATACATGCTTATGCGGTTGGGATCATTCATGGATTTCTTAAGGCCTATGCACACAAGGGCATCCTGAGCCTCTGCATCGTCCTTTCTTGTATAATGAACGTCATTTGTCAGCACAAGCGGTATGTCAAGATCCTTTGCCAGCTTAATCAGTTTTGGGGCAACCTTCCTCTGATCCTCAAGCCCGTGATTCTGTATCTCAATATAAAAATGATCAGGTCCGAAAAGTTCCTTGTATTTCCTTGCAGTCTCGTAGGCATGTTCCTCATCATTGTGCAGGAGTGCCATGGGAATCTCACCCTGAATACATGCAGAAAGGCATATCAGCCCCTCATGATATTTTTGCAGAAGCTCAAAGTCGATTTTTGGTTTTGAATAGATTCCTCCGTGAAGGCCCTCGGTATAAGCAAGCGAAGAAAGCCAGCATAGATTTTTGTATCCTATGTCATTTTGGGCAAGAAGAATCAAGTGGTAATGATGGCGGGGTCGTCCTGTACTGCTAAGATACGGAAGATTGTTGTTCTCCAGATGGCTTCCGTGGGAAACATAAAATTCCTCGCCACAGATGGGGTTTATTCCGTTTGCATGACAGATATGCTCAAAGTTCAGTATGCCGAACATGTTTCCGTGATCGGTAAGTGCCAGATGCTTCATGTTCAGCTCTTTTGCACGTGCAATCAGGGAATCAAGCTTGGCGGCACCGTCTAGAAGAGAATAGTCGGAATGTACATGCAGATGAACGAATTTGCTTTCCGGCGTTCCTTCTGGTGGATCCGGGAAAATATGAATATCTGCCATCTAATACCCCATTAAAATACCCCGCCACAAAACATATCGCCTTGTAACGGGGTTTTTGTAAAAGTTAAATCAATCCTTCATTACGAAAATTGATTAGCGGTTTGCACTGTATGTCTCGTACTCAACATCCGGGCTGTAAACACCGTCACGATATTCACCGGTAATTGACGGAATCTCCATCTTCATGCCTGGCAAAATCAGGTTCGGGTTGTTGCGGTCAGGAATGTTGTCCTTGTTTGCCTCATAGAGGTTCTCCCACAGCCATGGGTTGTTGTATACATAAGAGCGTCCGGAAATGTTCCAGAAGCAGTCTTTTGTCTCTGCCCATGGACGTACGATGTAGAACTTCGGAAGAGGTGTAATCTCGTGGATTTCTGCAAGTGCATCGATTACCTTCTGTGCAAGAGCGGTTGCCTTCTCGTAATCCTCATTGTTGAATGCCTCAACTGCCTGCTTGTAGTATTCGCTTGCGGCATTGTATGCAATCGGGAAGTCACGTGGTGCATTGATTGACTCTGCATAGTCAAGGCGTTCCTTTGCGGCTTTGAGTGCATCCTCTGCCTGTGAGCGTGCAATCAGAGAATTCAGGTAGTCGTCAGAGAGGAGATCCAGTACCTTGTCGGCTTCTTTCTTTGCTTCCTTGTAATCCTCTGCCTCAAATGCATCAAGTGCCTTGTTGTAGGCCTCAAGTGCCTTGTTGTATGCATCATTGTCAGTATCAAGACCTGCTGCCTCTGCCATCTCCAGACGTTCCTTTGCGGCGTTAAGTGCTGCTTCTGCGGCTGCCTTGTCACGTTCCTTAGCGGCTTCCTCAAGCATTTCATCTACATCGCCTTCACCAAGAAGCTCAAGGACTTTCTTTGCATCATCGATTGCACCCTGATAATCTTCATCTGCATAGTCCTTCTGTGCCTTGCGGTAATAGTCAAGTGACTGGCTGTATGGCTCATAGCTTGAATCCATGCCTGCTTCCTGTGCCTTTGTAATAGCTGCACGTGCGGCGGCAATGGCTTCCTCTGCTTTTTTCTTTAGTGCAAGTTTTTCGATTGTATCAGGATCAAGGGCTGCAAGAACTTTGTCTGCCTCTTCCTCTGACTTCTTGTATTTACCATCCTCAAATGCATCAACTGCATTCTGGTAATCCTCTACTGCCTGCTTGTACAGGTCAGAATCAGGATCAATTCCGTTTGCCTCTGCGTTGTCAAGAGCGGCCTTTGCCTTCTCCAGTTTGTCCTGTGCAGCCTGACGTGCTTTTGCAATCATCTCGGCGACATCAAGAGGAGAAAGAAGATCCTTTACCTTTCCTGCATTCTCTACGGCATCATCCCAATTCTCGTCGGCATAATCTCTCTGTGCCTGCTGGTAGAAGTCAAGTGCTTCCTTGAACGGCTCATAGGATTCGTCAAGACCTGCGGCACGTGCGGCATCGATCAAGGCCTTTGCCTCTGCAATTGCGGCCTCTGCCTTTGCCTTACCGATCAGGTCATCGATATCTGCACCTGCAAGCTCATCAAGAACTTTCTTTGCATATTCCTTTGTCTCTGGATATTTCTCGTCATCAAATGCCTTTTCTGCAAGATCATAGTATGCCTTTGCCCTGCTGTACTCAGGTGAATCCTCGTCAAGTCCTGCTTCCTTTGCTGCATCAAGTGCCTGCTTTGCCTTTGCAAGTGCATCAGCGGCTTCCTGTCTGGCTTTGGCAAGAGCTTCCTCTGCTTCCTGCTTTTCCTTTGCGGCTGCTTCCTCTGCATCCTGTTTTGCCTTTTCTGCATCATCAGCGGCTTTCTGTTTTGCCTCAAGCTCATCCAGATAACTGTCGTCCAGAAGAACGTTTACCTTGTCGGCACTCGTCTTAGCGGCCGGGTAATCTTCCTGATCAAATGAATATTCAGCATCATCCAGATATGCCTCTGCAAGGCGGTAATCTGTCGAATTCTTATCGATTCCTGCTGCCTCTGCACGTGCAAGACGTCCTTTGGCGGCATTGATTGCATCCTCGGCATCTGAACGCTGCATCATCTTTCTGATGAATTCCTCTGAAAGTGCTGCATTTTTCTTTGCTTCAGCGGCATATTCCTCTGCAAGCTCATAATAACCTGCGTCAAGAGCTTTCTGTGCCTTTACAGTATATTCCTCTGCAAGCTTCTGATATGTATTGTTTGTGTAGCTGACTGAAAATACAGTTGCACATACAAGACAGAGGGCTGTTAAAATACCTATTACTTTTCTCATTCTTCGCCTCCTACAGGTTCTTCGGTGGGCGCTTCAATTTCTGCCGGCTGTTCGGCATTAGAGAAGTCATCATCTTCAAGAAGCTTGGCATTCTCGTCCTCGATTCCCTCTACAGGCTGATTTCCAAGCGGTGCTTCTTTATCTGCCTTAACTGCTGTTGACTCGGATTCGGTTACGCGCTTCTTAGCATCATCAATTTCTTTCTGAGCCTGGGCACGTGCCTTTGAGATCTCATCGTAAAGAACAAGGAATTCTTCCTTAGCTGTCTTATAGCTTTCGTTTGCGGCCTTTGGATCCACTGAGCGGCGAAGCTCACCGTTGCGGTACATTGAGACGGCATGTGTATAGGCATCCTTGCGTGAGATGTATGCCTTTACAGAGTCTGCCTGAAGCTTTGCATTGTAAGCGGCTGTGCGCTCATCCTTTGCGAGGCTTGAGTATGCAGTCTTAAGTACAAGACGGAAATCTGCCTCTGCCTGTGCTGCATCCTTGTTGTAGTCTGCTCCAGAGTTGATTACAGCAAGCGGATTCGTAAGTGTTGTATAGAGCTGTTTGCCTTCGTCATAAGTTGCCTGGCGGAATGAGGCGAAATTGTTCTCGTCAATCTCATCCTTGAGCTCCTTGGCCTGTGCAATATTCTCAAGACCCTGGTAGCGTGCAAGGAGATCATTCAATACAGTAGAAAGGTCTTCGGTTGCACCTGCATCTACGATGGCTTTTTCTGTCTCGTAAATCTTTTCTGTTGCCTTGAACAGTGTAGGAGCTGTGGTCTGAGCACCAGCGTCAATTGCTTTCTGGCGTGCGGCTTCTATGCGCTGCATGAGGATCTTGTTTGTATTAAGATAGCTCTTTGCAGGTTTTTCATCGGTCTTGCCGGTTTCATCATCAGTCTTTCCTGTCTGATCATCGGTCTTGCCGGTTTCATCATCAGTCTTGCCTGTCTGATCATCAGTCTTACCTGTCTGATCATCGGTCTTGCCGGTTTCATCATCAGTCTTACCAGTCTGATCATCGGTCTTGCCTGTCTGATCATCGGTCTTGCTGGTTTCATCATCAGTCTTACCGGTCTGATTGTCAGTCTTACCAGTTTCATCATCAGTCTTGCTTGTCTGATCATCGGTCTTACCAGTCTGGTCATCAGTTTTTCCTGTCTGATCGTCAGTCTTACCAGTTTCATCATCAGTCTTGCTTGTCTGATTGTCAGTCTTGCCGGTCTGATTATCGGTTTTACCAGTCTCTTCATCGGTCTTTCCTGTCTGGTCATCAGTTTTTCCTGTCTGATCATCAGTCTTACCGGTCTGGTCATCTTCTATTTTTCCGTCATCCTTTTTGGTTGAAGAACTCGGAACTTTTACTGTTGATTTTTCCCCGGATTTTGAATTATCCACTTTTCCCAGCGGAACGACAGTGTTTTCTTCCTGCAAAGAAGAAACTGCTGCACGAACAGCCTGGTCTGTTGATTCACATCCAGCGAGCACCAAAGCCAAAGCAGCCAGCAGTGCCACAAAATGTCTGTGCTTAATCATTTTTCCTCCAATTTCGTATGGTCGAAATTTATTCTTTTATAAATTATCTGTGAATGCATAGCATACAGCTATATCATTACTATAGAATACTACACATTTTTGTTTACTGCAAGGATTTAATTCAAAATTTTGCTGAATTTCTGCTGTTTTGTTTTTCGGATGGTTCAAGTCAAAGATTCAGAGAGCTCTTCCCATCTGGCAGTGAGTTTTTCAATCTCGGACTCTGTTTTCTCAAGCTCAAGCTGAACTGCCTTTGCTTTCTCTCCATTTGAATACACATCAGGAAGCGACATTTTGGCATGAAGTTCCTTCTGTTTTTCCTCAAGGGAGGCTATTTCCTTTTCCGTGCGCTCGATTTCCCGTTCAATTTTGCGGCGGTCAGAGGCGGCTTTTTTCTGCTCTTCCCACGATTTTTTGGTATCAGACTGCTCTTCCTGGACCGGTGAGGTCTTTTTGGCATTATCTGAGGCCTGTCCGTAGCTTACGACACCGTCTGCCTCATCCTGAAGTCTCTGCATGTAATAGCGGTAATCCCCGGGAAAATTCCTGTATGAACCAGGATGAAGCTCCAGCACGCGTGTTGCCAAATCTTCTATAAATCCGCGGTCATGGCTTACAAAAACAACCGTTCCGCCAAAATCCTTGAGGGCATCCAGAAGCACGTCCTTGGAATGCATGTCAAGGTGGTTTGTAGGCTCATCAAGCACAAGAAGGTTTACAGGTCTCAGCAAAAGCTCCAGAAGCGCAATACGGCTTTTTTCACCACCGGAAAGCACGTCTATGCTCTTAAACACGTCATCGCCCCGGAACAGAAACGCACCAAGCATGTCACGTGCCTTTGGAATAAGCTCCAGAGGACATTTTGACTCAAGACGCTCAAGAATCGACTCGCTGCCGGTGATTTTTTCCGCAGAATCCTGGGAGAAATATCCTATGCTCACCCCCGCACCCGGCTTTACGTTTCCTGTATAATCCTTGTCCTGCCCCGCAATAATACGGAGCAAAGTTGATTTACCCGCACCGTTACGGCCTGCTACAACCAGACGCTCACCTTTCTCAAGCACAAAATCAAGGTTTTTCACAACTGGAGGATTATCCCCGTACTGTTTTGTGATATTCTCAAGTGTAAGAACAAGCTGTCCTGAATGAGGAGCCTCGGGGAAAGTAAAATGTATCTTCTTTAGGCTTTCGGGAATCTCTATCCTTACTATTTTATCAAGCTGCTTCTGCCTGTCCTGGGCCTGAGCCGCCTTTGTTGCCTTGTATCCGAAACGACGTATGAATTCCTCTAGATGATGGATTTCCTGCTGCTGAAGCTCATACGCCGCGATAAGGGATTCAAGCTCTACCTTGCGGACTTCCTCGTAATGGGTAAAATTGCCAGGATAACGCTTAAGCTCTCCGTTAAAAAGCTCATAGACCTCGTTAATCGTGTGGTCAAGGAAATAACGGTCATGGCTTACAAGCAGAAAACCGCCCTTAAAATCACACAGGAACTGCTCAAGCCAGTTTCTTGCCTCTATGTCAAGGTAATTCGTAGGCTCGTCAAGAAGAAGGATGTCCGGACCGCACATAAGTGCCTTTGCAAGTGCAATGCGCATCTGCCATCCGCCGGAAAACTCATCGGTCTGCTTTGAAAAATCTTCCCTGGAAAAACCAAGCCCCAGAAGAACCTGCTCACAAGTACCCTCACGCCTGTACCAGCCTGAATTCTCCAGCTTTGACAACAGCTCATCCTGTTCCTCTGCCAGTTTTTGACTCTGCTCCGGGTGTTCCTGCATCTGGGTGCCAATGGAATCAATCTGTTTCTGAATCTCATATCCCCATGCAAAAGCCTTGTCTGCCTCTTCCCTTAACGTGCATCCGTGGTGAACCAGACCGCTCTGTGGAAGGTATGCTATCCTCGTTCCCTTTTGAACAATACGCTCCCCCGAATCCACATCCTGAATGCCTGCCATGATCTTTATGAGTGTTGACTTACCGGCTCCGTTTGCACCAGTCAATGCAGCCTTTGAGCCGCTCTGGAGATATACCGAGACGTCCTTTAAAATGTCACGCTCCCCGAATGCAAGGGAAACCTTGGAAAATTGAACGAAAGCCATATCAGTTGTGGAAGAACAGGACCACATCACCTGAAGTCGTGATAATGTCCACATCATCCAGCTTTGTCATGGTATTTGGACGCAGGACTACACGGCATGTGCTGAGCCTTATTCCGTTTGATTCTTTCCTATAGAAGAATGAAACTTCCTCTGATGAACCGCTGAACACAAATGTCAAAAGTCCATCCCATTCCTCTGACTGAGTTTTAGAAAGGAAGTATTTTACACTTACAGTACCCGATGTTCCTGCAGCCGGACTTATTACCGTTGGAACAAGCTCATCATAGCCTGTCCATGCAAAGTTTCCGCTTCCAGTAAACGAAAGTGTTCCATAGTTTGTACTTGAGAATGTCGGACCGAATTTTGAAAGTGAAGTATAGACCGCATCCCTTCTTTCCTTTTCGTTGGCAATAATCTCATCAACATCATCTTCTATAGTAACAAAAGTATTGCTTATCGGGCGACCGTCATCATCCACATAGCGGATGACAATAGTATTCTCGTTGCGTACTGTCATCGTAATCTGGGTATCATTGAATTTATAGACACGGTTCTGTGACTTAGTAATGCCGGCAAAAGGTGCCTCAACTTCAAGAGTAGGAATCTTGATTGCGATTGTGCCTGTCTCAGCACCTGTATCAAAGCCGTAGGAATCGTCAATGTATTCAAGACGAATCTGCTCATTTTTAATCATGTTTGCATAATAGTCAGGATACCATCTTGAAGAAAGAACTTTTTCCAGAATATCATCAGATTTAGAAGCCACACCGATTACAGATTCTATATTGTATGTTCCGTCAGGTGCCATTGTAAAAAGATGAAGGTTCAGGCTAAAGCACCATCCTGTTACACCGCTTGAAGTAAGCACGCTCATCCAGTCGCCCTCAAGAGCCTTTCCTCCGCTTGTAGGTGCCTCTCCCTCGCCCTTGTAAAGAACCTTGATTATCTCATTCTTACGAAGACGGTATACCTGCTTTGCTCCGTTCTTGGGCTCTGCACGGATAGGAAGACCGTCCATAAGACAGCATGCGTACATTCCGCTGTATTCACTGTACTTTGCCGCCAATTGCCTTGCCTTTGATTTTGAGGCAGGATCCGAAAGCTTCCAAAGGGGAACCTCAAGCTCTTCTCCCGTAACAGGATCCGCAATGACATATTCTTTAGCAATATTTGACTTTAAGTAAACGTCCACAATTGTGCCGTCAGATATTTCCCTTTCCGGGATAGTCCACAAAACAACGCTCCGTCCAATAGTCTTTGAGCAGGCACTAAGAGAAAAAACAAAAGCAGCCGCCACAACGGCCTTTACAATTCTAATAAAACATTTCATGCACAATATTCTACTGAATTTAGAGAAAAATATCCATACATATATTATATTAAATAAAAAATGCTTCCCATCGGAATCTGTCCCCCACAAACGGCTCGCTCGAAGCTTTGCTGCGAGTACCAGCACTATCGTTTGTGCAGATGTTTGTGAGTGCCAGCCCCCGATTCCAGCATTTTTTGATTTCTTTTTCATGGATTTTATCTTCAACCAGTAAATTCATTGACTATTAAATGTTTTTACCAAGATTCTCCAAATTCGGCCGTCGCCACTTGTGCGAGTACTTTTTTTTTTGTATAGTACTTATAGATTTGGAAATTCCAATCAATAACATTATTAGGGAGGAGTTGAAAATGAAAACTCTAAAAAAACTATTTTTTCTTGTCACCGCAGTATTTGCACTCGGTATGATTGTTTCCTGCAGCCACGACTCAGACAGCAGTTCAGGCAATTCTGGAGTAATAGCAACATACGTCGAAAGTGAATATGGAATAACATATGTGGAATTCCATGGTGACAATACTTGGGTCATGTATATGAATATGGGTATGAGAAACATTAACGATTGCTTGTTATTGGCAGTGTCCCCTGAATATAAGGGAACCTATAGCGGTAATCCAAATGCAGATGGTCAAATTACAATGACAACCACCCATGAGGCTGGTGCCCCAAGCGACGAAGAACAGGCAAGAGTGAATGCATTCTTTGCATCAAATGAAAACCTACATTCTGACCGCGACATAACAATCCAGGTAACTGTCCCGTGGGAAGCCTATACAGGTGGAAACGCAACAGAAACACTTACCATTACCAACGGTGAAGTTGAAGTTGGTGATAAGACCTACGTCAGACAGTAATTTGTTAGGCTCAATTTCGAGTTTTATACGTTCCTGTCATTGCCGGGTAAGACCCGGCAATCTTAAAAAGAGATTATCGGATCAATTTGCAGCATAGCTTCAAGCAGCCCGATAATCTATCTTATTGCATTATAAAAACTTAGAGATTGCCGGATCGAGTCCGGCAATGACAAATACAACTTTTTAGTCAGTCCCATGACAAATCATACTTTTGAGACACCCCCGAATCCGCGTGACAACCATCTTTCAAACATTGACTTCCACACATATTTTTATTACATTTAAATATAGAATAAACAATAAGAAGGAGGTGCCACATGGCTGCGGTTAGTGTAACAAGCGAGACATTTGAACAGGAGGTTCTTAAGAGCGGGCTTCCGGTTGTGGTGGATTTCTGGGCCTCATGGTGCGGTCCATGCCAGATGATGGGTCCTGTCGTGGAAGAGCTTTCCGGTGAACTGGAGGGCAAGGTGAAATTCTGCAAGGTGAATGTTGACGAGAACCCAGAGCTTGCACAGAAATACGACGTGATGAGCATCCCTAACTTCAAGCTGTTCAACAAGGGAATTCTTGCAGGAGAAAAAGTCGGTGCTGTCGGTAAAGACGGACTTCTGGAACTCATCGGATAAATGGCGGACATCTGCTTTAAATGCCTCAGGCCGCTTGCATCATGTTTTTGCAGTGACCTGAAGCAGGTTGATACAAAAATAAAATTTGTATTCCTCATGCATCCCAAGGAAGCCAAACGTCAGCGCACGGGTACGGGTCGTCTTGCATCAATAAGGTTACCCGGCAGCCTGATTCTTGTGGGAGTTGACTTTACGGACAATCCCCACTTGAACGCACTTCTGAATGACGAGAAATACTATCCTGTCCTGCTCTACCCCGGCGAGGATGCCTGGACTTCAAGGAAAGAAGGATTCAAAGAGGCTGTTGCAGGAAAAACACTGCTTGTGATAATAATCGACTCAACATGGTTCTGCTCAAAGAAAATGATAGCGCTAAGCAAGAACCTTCACAAACTCCCAAAGCTTTCGTTCAGTGGCTCT
>JAGADS010000343.1 GCA_017613485.1 Treponema sp. | reverse complement strand
TCCGCAAATTCAGTGTATGCCTCCGAATTGTTGGATGTCCTGATTCGGTCTCCGTCGTACACATCGCTCGAATTCGTAAGCACTTCCCAGATGTCGCTGTCTATGAACTTTCTCTGGGCAGTGTTTTTCTTAAAATAAATCTTTGCAATTGGATCCTCTGCCTGCTTTATCGTAAACGAATTCATGTCACGATAAAAGAAATAAAGCATTACAGCAGCGGCAATAGAGCAAACAATGAAAATGCTATAATCAACGGCATTAAGCCTGTATGTTGTACTTCTTTTCTTCATCATCAGTATTTACCTTGGTTAAATCCGGTGCAACGGTTCCAATAATAGACCTAACTTCCTCAATAGACTTTGGACCTTCTCTTCCTGCAAGATTGATTACGGCAAACATCTTTATTGCATCTGTCTTGCCCTTTACATGAACGCCAGGCATTTGTTCTACAATTATTTTATCCTTTATGAGCTTCCACGTGTTTTCTGTAATCAGGACATCGGTTGCAAAAGGCTTGTTGAGTGCCTCGGTTCGGCTTGCAAGGTTTACGGCATCTCCAATAACCGTGTATTCCATCCTTTCCTCAGAACCGATCTGTCCCGCAACCACAGGCCCTGAGTTGATACCGCATCCGATTTTTACCGGAGGAAGTCCACGTCCTGCACGCTCCCTGTTGAACTGAGCAAGAGAGTCACGCATCATCAGGGCCGCAGTAACCGCATTCAGGGCATCACCTGCTGCACTTCCGCTTGATTCAGGAGCACCCCATACCGCCATGATTGCATCTCCAATGTATTTGTCTACTACACCGCCAGTCTGATTTACACATTCAACCATGCGGGTCATATAGGCATTAAGGAATTCAACTACCTCATTCGGCTGCATTTTCTCGGACATTGCAGTAAATGAGCGTATGTCGGAGAAGAAAATCGTCGCATCCCTGTTTTCACCGCCAAGAGTCAGTTCACCGCTGGCCGCTTTCTGGGCGATAGTCTTGTTTGTGAATTTGCTGAATGACACCATGAGTTTCTCGCGTTCGGCAAGTCCTTTACCCATCTGCACGAATGAAGAAGTCAAAAGTCCGATTTCATCCTGTGTGCGTGGCTCAATGTCAAGCTCGAATTCACCATGCTCAATCTTTGAGGAGGCAACCACCAGTTCCTTGATTGGATTTGTGATTCCGTTACTGAAAATTCTGATGAGTATGATTGCGGCAAAGAATACTGCAAGAGAGAATAGGATAATTCTCCATGTAGTTCTGTTGATTACGGCATAAACTGATTTTTCGGAAATTGTCGTCACAACAAAAAGATCATCCTTTATCTGATGTACTGCGGTAAATATTCCGTCCAGAGTCTGCTGGGTATTTGTTTCCATTGAGTTTTTCAACAGTTCCTGAACAATTGGAAGCAAATCATCGCGTAGAGTTTTTGCTGAGCCGAAGTCAGGGTTAATCAGAACCTTTGCATTTTCATCTATAAGAATAGTTGTATTGTTTGAACCTGTGGACATCAGTTCTGCAAGGGATGCCGCATTCATGCCGACAACACCGTTTTCTACTGCATTTGAAGGTCCGTATTTATATATAAAGATAACGGCAGGAAATTCAAATACCTCCGCCGCATTGAAATACCTTACCTTTTGATCCGCTGTTTTACTTGAAAGGACAGAAGCAGGATCAGATGTATTCAAAAATGCATTTACTCCGGCTGCATATTTTTCGTACTCTGGATTCATAAGAAGATCTGTCACGGAACTTGAGACAAACAATATATCTGGATTAGAGCGGAAAAATGCCTCTCCAAGCTCCTTTTTCTGATTTGAGTCACTGACAGCCGCAAAAGCCTCAAACAGGACATAAGAGTTACTCTGAATATTCTCAAAACCGGACTGAACCGTCTGAGCCGTTCTTCCATTAAGTGCAAGATTGTTTTCTTCCGCTTTGATTCTGTCATCACTGCGCACAAGAGTTGAAACAAGAGCCGTTGAAACTCCCAGAACCATGATAATCAAGAACGAAAAAAGAAGAATCTGCTTGAGACTGATTGGATGTTTAATCTTCACGGAAAGCTTCCTCCATATCCCTTTATTATACAGGCATATAGAGGATTCTTCAAGTTTTTTTTCACATGAACTTGTGTGTCCAGCTCAATGCCACACGCTTAAAGAACCATTCACGACCTGTGACATCTATAGCCAATGACTCACCCGGCTTTTCATATTCAGACTCAAAGCTTCTTCTGCTTGAAAAATCAAACAGACATGTAAGCTCATCCTTTTCTCCAAACTTGAACCTTGCAAGAGGACTGATTGAGATCTCCATGAAATCTCCGTCAAAGGTATCATCAAAGCTTCCATATACAGAACCGTCATAGTATCCGCTTGTCTTGAACATTAAACCTGCAAGATTCAACGGAAGAGGCATCTGGTAACCAAGCACACCCTGGAACTCGTATGAAAGACCGCGAGCCTTACCCTTGCTGGCCTGCCATTCATAGACACTGTAATCGTCCAGCCCCGCAATACCTGAGTAGGTTGCAGTATAGGATGCAAGGAGAACAACATGTGTCCAGTCACCCTTGATGATTGCACCTGTATCAAACTGGAATGTAGCACCCACCCAGAAATCATAATACGGATGACTGAATGTTGAAAGCTTGTCATAGTCATAAGTTACTGTGTTCAACTCACAGAGACCCTCGATGCTTCCGATATTCCAGCCCCATCCGATAGAAGTACCTGCAGAGAAAATCAGGAAAGGCACAGGCGTAAAATCAATGCTTAGCTTTGGCCTTATTGAAACAGGGCTTAACTCAAGGCCACCGGAGAATGCAACATCGGCACCTTTTACAAGCCAGTTTTCCCCTAAAGGAGTAGCAAGCTTATACGTAGCCTTAAGTGTTGTACGTGCCTCGACACCGCTGTATATTCCAGTAATCGGAGCAAAGTGTGTTCCACCAGGTATGGCATCTGACTTCGGATAATATGCAAAATCAGTTGTGAGCTTTAATGCAAACGGGGATTTCTCCTCTGAACCGTCATCTGCAAAAACCTGTGTGCTGAAAATCATCACGGCAGAAATCAATGCCATAAAAATCCTTTTATTCTTCATATAAAACCTCTTTATCTAAAACCACTGTAACACAAATTCCTATTTACTCATAGAATAAATTGCAAGCATGTCATCTTCTTTTAGGAATCTTGCTGAGCCCTTTCCGCCGTTTACTCCTACAGCACATTTGTGTGCCATAAGCCTAAGGTCTTCTTCCGTTGCATTTACCCCAAGCTCGCGGAGATTTGTAGGCATCTTGATTTCACGGTAGAAATCCTCCATTGCCTCAATTCCCTTGAGTGCGATTTCCTCATCGCTTCCAGAATCTTCAACACCCATGACATTCAGGGCATAACGCTTGAACCTTGGAAGACAGTTCCTGTAAACATAGCGTGCCCAGCTTCCCCAGATGGCCGCAAGACCTGCACCGTGGGCAACATCATAAAGGCCTCCCAGCTCATGCTCAAGCTTGTGTGTCATCCTGTCGCCGCCGTCGTTTCCGCATCCAGTGAGCCCGTTGTGAGAAAGGCTTCCTGCCCACATGACCTCTGCCCTTGCATCATAGTTCTTCGGGTCTTTTGCAAGAATCAGAGCATTCTTTTTTACCGTTCGTAAAAGTGCCTCTGCCATGGAATCGGTGATCTCCATGTTTCCGCCGTTTGTAAAATAACGCTCCATCGTGTGCATCATGATGTCCGTGCATCCGCATGCAGTCTGATAGTCAGGAAGCGTCATCGTAAGCTCGGGGTTCAGAATTGCAAAACGTGGACGACAATAATCGCTTGAATAACCGCGCTTAACAAGACCTTCTTCCTTTGTGATGACAGACGAGTCACTCATCTCACTTCCTGTTGCCGCAAGAGTCAGGATAACACCCAATGGCATACATGCATTTGCTTTTCTCTTGTAATCGTAAAAATCCCAGACATCACCCTCGTTCCTAACACCGTAACCGATGGCCTTTGCTGAATCGATCGCACTTCCACCACCAACTGCCAGAATAAAATCAATTTTCTCTTTTTTGCAGAGTTCAATTCCCTCGTAAACAAGACTTAAGTGTGGATTTGGAACGGCACCGCCAAGCATGACATAAGAGATTCCAGCAGCATCAAGCTTTTCTGTAACACGCTGCATGAGGCCAGAACGAATTACGCTTCCTCCCCCGTAGTGAATTAAAATCTTTTTACCGCCAAACTCCTGAATGAGTTCCGCTACCTTTTCCTCCGAGTTCTTTCCGAACACAACTTTAGTGGGTGTAAAATACCTGAAGCCAAACATAAACATCACCTCCTATGTTCTATAAACAAAATCACAGTTATTAAAAAAGTATAGCATAGAAAGAGAAAGAATGATAGACTCATTACAATGACTAATGAGATTTCCTATCAAAAGAAAAATGACGAGATTGAATGTGTCCACTACAAGAACTGGACAAAGGCATATCCGCCCCACACTCACACAGGACACATTGTCTTAGGATGTGTCGAGGACGGTGAAGTATGCATCATCATGGAAGGGAAATCTCATGTTTACAAAAGTGGCGACGAGTTTTCGATTCCTCCAAATATCGTTCACGAAATCAAGCCGATGGATGAAAAAGGATATTCCATGCTCGTAACCTGCATACTCATTCCAGAATCAGATGATACAGGTACCCAGGAGCCGCATCTTGTGGAACTAAAGGACAGCATCTTGGATTCACCGGAAAACATCTATTTTATAGAAGAAATGTCCAGGGATTCAAACATCAGTCCATATCACATGATCCGTAAATTTAAAAAAGCCTTTGGCCTTACACCGCATCAATTTCAGATTCAATGCAAGGTACGCATGGCTCAGAAACTTTTGGAGGAAGAAAAGAGCGTTTGTGATGTAAGTTACGACGCAGGTTTTTGCGACCAGAGTCACTTGGACAGATGCTTTCAAAAAATTGTTGGACTCACCCCAAAGGAATACAAGTCCGCAGTCACCCCTCCCGAAACACAGAGTTAAGGGCATCTCGAAAAACTCATTTTCAATGACTTTTTCGAATGCCTGTCGAGTTTAAAAGCCCGAAATTACGGGCTTTTAAACGTCGCGTTTTCAGAGTTACCTCGAAAAACTGAAGTTTTTCGAGGTTCCCTTAAAGAAGGGGCTTTAATATGATTTTGTCTAGCACAAGGCAGGGAAAAATTTTGCAAAGAGATAAAGTCCATCCTTACCTGCATTAACCTGATGAGGAACATTTACCTGCATGATGGAGATAACACCAGTCTCGTATTTTATTTCCGCACCGTCATTGATGCACACACCATCACCTGCAATCACCTCGTGGGTTTCAAGCTGTTTTTCGTGAACGTGATTCCCGATGCTTTTATTCGGGGCAATCCGCACAAGATGAAAGCTGAACTCACCGCCAGTGTCTTTTGAAGTAATGATGTGCTTGAGTTCAACTCCCTCGAAAGTCGGATGCTTTGACCATGCAATCTCTCTGAACAAAACCGTCTTTCCAGGCAGGCTCAGTTTTCCACCGTTGAATTTCTCAAAAACTTCGTTTTCCATATAAACTCCTTTTGCCGCATTGTGCAGCCCTTGTTTTATGCCAGAAGTCTACACTGAAACAAAAAGAAATAATTGGATAAAATTGCTTTTCAGCAGATATCTTCTTTTTTTATGTTGAAGGAGGCATAAGGTCTTTTACATCAGGAACAGATATTATATTGTGTCTTGGTCTTTGCGGTAAAAAACCGAGATAGTAAAGCGGGTATATTTCAAAACCGTTTCCGCCGCCAATGTTTGTATCTGCAATTTTAACGGCCCTATGGCTTCCATATTTTTGTGGATTTGCCAATACAAATTTCATGCTTGTAGCCCTGTTATTGGTAGCCTTGCATTCTACAATCGTAACTGAGCCGTTTTCCTCAAAAAGAAAATCCAATTCAGGGGAGCCGCTTGGTGCATGGAAATAATATAATCTGCGGTTTTCTTTTGCAAAAGAAGATGCAACCATGTTTTCAGCGATTGCACCTTTGTAAGCACTTATCTCTCCATTAAGAATTTTTGCGGCAGTATCCTCTCCCAGCTGAGAGACAAGAAGTCCTGTGTCTATGAAAAACACCTTGAACTCTGTGGGTATTTTCTCTCCCTCCAACGGATATGCAATCTGATTTGTGTTGTAAGATTTTACAATCAATCCAACATCCTCAAGATATTGCAGACCATCCGCTTTTTCTGGAGAATGTCCCTTTACATCAACAAGGCTGTATTGAAATTTTTTATATTCTTTTGAAAGCTGTGCCGGCAGAGAATTTAAGCAGGCTTCCGCACGGAGTTTTAGAACCTCATTTATCCTGTCTTCCCCACCCGGCATCTTATACCGTCCAAAATCATCCTTTATGGAACTTAGAATTTCCTGCTGGATTCTTCTGACAGTATTTAAATCATGACTAGATAGAAAAGCATTAACCGCCTCAGGCATTCCACCTACGATAAGATACTGCAGATAAAGCGACCTCATCCTTTGATGAATTGTTTCCTCTATCTTTTTTTTATCATGCATCGATTTTTGAACATATTCAAGAACAGAATCATTCATTCCGACGTTCATAAGAAATTCCCTGAAAGTCAAAGGATACATTGTAAGCTGCTCCTCGTACCCTACAGATATGCCGCGTGAATATGGTGTCCTGAAACCTTTTACCCCGAGAAAACTTCCTGTACAGATTACATCAAATCTTCCGTCCAAATCCCAGTATTTTAGGGAACTGCGGGCATTTGCACAGTCCTGGATTTCATCAAGAATAAGAATTGTCCTGCCAGGAACAAAATGCACACCATTTTCAACAGCAGTAATCGAGAGAATCATCTGCTCAACGTCAAAATTACTTTCAAAGGCACTGTGAACAGCAACATTAGCTCTAAAATCAAGATAAATCACATTCTCATAGTTCGCTTCAGCAAATTGCCTTACAATAAATGTCTTCCCAATCTGCCGCAAACCACGGACAACAAGCGGATGATGAGGCCTGTTTTTCCAATCAATAAGTTCCTGGATAATATCCCTTTTGAGCATATTCTATACCTTCGCCAACAGTATATTACTGTTTTTGTCATTTTTCAAGGGATTTTTAACCTTATTTTTGTCAATTTTCAAAGGATTTGTAACTAGATTTTGTCATTTTTCAAGGGATTTTCAACCTGTTTTTTGTCATTTTTCAAAGGATAGAAGATACCATTTTTCAAAAACCTATGCTATAATTGAACAATATTTTCGAAAGGAGTGTATGAAAATGGAGTTGACAAACGAGGAATTAAAGAAGATCTACTTTGGAGCCTACAGTTTTGAGGAGACAGCGGACGGCTATTTAAAGGCAAATCAGCATTCAAAGGAGCAGATGGAATATTTTAAGGGCGCCATGGATTTCTGGTACGAGAGGTGTGATGCAAGCACTGCAAAGACATTTGAGTTTACAACCGAGGCGACGGAGGTTTCATTCGATTATAAAATCATCTGGACAGGCTCACTTGATTCTTTTGAACTGGCAGTCGACGGACTTATAACAAAAATCATTTACCTGAAGGATCTTGTTAAGGGCGACACAGTAAAGGAACCATTCCCAGAGGGTACACTTACATGGGAACTTCCAGAGGGAAAGAAAAACGTAATCATCTATCTTCCGGCAGATGCAACAGTTGTGGTTCGCAATTTTAAAATCAACGCAGCATACACACCAGCAAAAAAAGGGGAGAAAGTCTTGTGGCTCGGTGACTCAATCACACAGGGATTCGGCCCGCTCCGTTCCTCACAAACCTATGTCAGCGTTGCAAACAGGCTTTTGAATTACGACATCATCAATCAGGGAATCGGCGGTTATGTCTATGACAAAAAATCCCTCCTTAAAATGGAAGGCTATAATCCTGATAAAATCATCGTTGCACTGGGAACAAACCAGTACGGCTGCGAGACAATGAAGGACATCGAGGAATACTACGAGACATTGATTGGTCTGTATGGAACAAAGATCCCGATTCTGTGCATCAGTCCGCTTTGGCGTGGAGACAATGTGGACGGCATTCCGACTTTGACACGCTTCTGTGAGGACGTAAAGAAAATCGCCTCAAAATATTCCAACGTAAAAATCGTGGACGGATTCAAGCTGGTTCCGCATTTAAGCGAATACTTCCTGGACAATCTTCATCCGAATCAGCTGGGCACGGAAGTCTATGCACGTAACCTTGTGGAAGAAATACGCAGGATTGGCTTTTAGGAAATATCTATGCAGGAACAGAGAAACGGCATAATTGATTTCTGGAAATTCATCTCGGCCATTGGTGTAATACTGGTTCACATTCCGCTTCCCGGAGTCTATGGCAAGATAGGAACTGCTGTCGGTGTATGCGGTGTAGGATTTTTCTATATAATAAGCGGCTATGCATGTTACGGTCAGGACAAGAATGTAATGTGCTCAAAAATAATGAAACGATTCAGGCGCAATGGAATAATCACAATCATAGCGGTGGCAGTTTACTTTCTGTTTGCCTTTATCATGGCAAAATTTTATGGAAACAGACAGGACATGATTTTGTTCAAGCAGTACGTAAAGAATCCTGTTTCATATCTTCGCATGATACTTCTTGGTGACTTTGAGTTCATCTACGGTTCTGCACTCTGGTTCATGATTGCACTTTTATACTGTTACCTGATTTTCTATGTGATTGTCCGCTTTGAATTAAAGAAACTTGTTTATGTCCTGACGCCGATATTCCTGATCTTGAGGGTTGTCGTTGACTCATACGTGAACTCTTATCCTGTAAGCTGGCATATAAGCGCAAACGTGATTATCGGTGCCCTGCCCATGATGCTCCTTGGTTATGTGATTGCAGACAAAAAAGAAAGCCTGTGTAAAATCTCAAATCCGGTCTTGATAATCTCATGTATCGTTTCCGCCATGCTGATGTTTGTAACCGTAATCTTCAAGATTGGAAAAATTGACATCTCACAGCCGTTCAAGATTCTGTGTGCCGCATCGGTTTTCATTCATGGAATAAAAAATTCAACGTCACATATTTTCAAGCCGATTGAAAAACTTGGCCGCGAGGATTCTCTTTACATCTATCTCTGTCATTTCATTATAATTGTGATACTTTCAAGCTGGATCTACAGTTTCTACTACAACGAAAAAATCCTTTCATGGCAGCTTCCACTTCTGGTAATAATCGTCTCCGTCGTTGCTGCAAGGATTATGTCAGTTACAATCAGACTGTGTTTTTTCAGAAAAAAATAATTCACCAAACAAAAAATGCCATACACTAAAAAAGTGCATGGCATTCATTTGCATATTCAGTGCTGCATGATTAGTCCTTCAAGGCTTTTGCGTCAGAAAGAAAATCCCAGTAAATGTCTGCCAAATCAACGAACATCTCAAGAGCCGCATTGAAATTTGTGCTGGATATTCCACCTTCATACGTCATATAGTATTCTAGGAAGAATGTTCCGTCCTCATAGTAAGCGCATGTAAATACCTTTTCGGAATTCCACTGATTAGCCAATGCAACAGCATCCTTTTCCTTAAGGCTTGAACCTGCATTCCAGCCAGAATAGAAGTTAATCAAGTTCAACTTTGAGTTAACAGCAATAAACACCTTGATTCCATCGCAGTCAAGGTAAATCTCTCCGTCATCAATTTTACTTGAAGTGACATAGTCGGAAGTAATCAATTTCTGCACTCCCTTAATGTCCACCTTGTCCTTCTGAAGAGTCGTATCCTTGGCAAAAAGACCAAACACACATCCAACTGCGATTAATACACACAATAAAGCTTTTTTCATTTTATCCTCCGAAAAATCTTGTTTATTGTTTATAAACGACGTTATTATGGAAAAAAATAAATAATCTGTCAAGGGAATTTCTTTTATTCGTGCAAACATGAATCACCCTTAACTTAACTTCCTCAACATGCTATAATCACTGCATGGCATATTGCGGTGATGGCACTTCTTTTTTCAGAGTATGCCGCTGATAAACCTTACCATAAAACCTGAAGCCAGGCAGCCTCATACAACGGGAAATTATGATCACGGCTCAACATCACAAGATTTTTTCGTATTGCCAGATGAATCAGCATACGATCAAAGGGATCTTTATGTTTTAATACAAAGTACTATTCCTCTCCCAAAAATCCTTCCAGAGAAATTTTACCATCACCCTGTTCTAAAAATTTTGCTTTTCCTTCATAGGTTCCAAGAACACGCTTTTTCATGGTTTTATCATACCACATGTTGTCAAGTTGTCAAGTTAATTTTTTATTGTTTCCAAAGCAAGTTCGCTTCGTTCATTTTTAGAACCATGAAGAATCACCCTTAACTTAACTTCCTCAACATGCTATAATCAGTTTATAGTATAAAAAGGTTTTCTTTATGTAATAAAAAAAGGAGCTGACATTCATGAAAAAAACGATTTGGCACAAGAACTTTATCATTGTATGTGTAATTGTCATGGTTTTCATGATTCTTCTGGGCCTTTCTTGGGGGAAGCCTGTACTATTCATCTCAGCAATTATCCCTCTGGGTCTTTTAATTAGAGCTATTTTATGGAGAATTGAGTACGATGATACTTCTTTTTCCTCAGAATTCAACGATATATACAAACTCGAATATCAGGACATTAAGCGCATCATCCATTACGAAGCGCATATAGGCAGACGTGGTGTTGATCATTTCATAATTGAATATGCAGAGAAATCGGAATCAGGCGAAGAAGGAGACATTCAAAAGGCAACTATCAATGATCTTTTCTATTCTAAACAAATGCGGGAATTCTTTAATTTTGTAAGCGATAAAAACCCTGCAATTGAATTCTATTCTGAAAAAGCCACTCTCGAAGGTATAGAGAGAAATGCATTTGATTATTTCTAGAATCGTATCCTCATGAATCTTATTGAGTTTATCAACGCGCGGGATGCCTCATCACACAAAACCGCAACATACACACCGAGCATACCCATCTTGAAGACGAACACACACAAGGCTGCAATTCCTACGACAAAAACAGTTCCAAGTCCCTGCGTAAAGAGCATCCACTTTGTGTCACCGTATCCGCGTATTCCGTTTCCGACAATTATGTTCGTTGATTTTCCAAAGAGATTAACGGCAACAAGTATTACGAAAATCACCGACATCTCGATTAATTCCTTGTTCTTTGAGAACAGGCTCAATGTAAGCCGCGGGAATATTGAGACAAATATGAGGGCCGCCGCAGAAACTATGAACGACCATTTTATCGCTGTCTTTACTACGTTGCGGTAAAGCTTGAAATCTTTTGTACCAGTCGCTTCTCCAGTCAGGTTCAGGGTTCCGCTTCCAAGGGCACCGACAACTACGACTGCAAGAATTTCCAGCGTGAACACCATGGTATAGATTCCAGCCGCCATTTCATTGATTGTATTCAATATGCGTATGATAAAGAGGTTGCCTACATTCCAAAGCAGATCCTCACATGCCGTTGGCACACCAAGCTTAATTGAACGCAAATACGGAACAGCATCTGCATGTATGATTGTCTTAAGGCCTGGACTTGTAAAGAACTTTTCTTTCTTGGCAATCACAACATAGAAAAGATAAATGGCACCTGCATATTCAGCGATTGTCGTACCCAATGCAGCGCCCGCAATCCCCATCTCCGGGAATCCGAATTTTCCGAAAATCAACAGGTAGTCCAAAAGAATGTTCAATCCGGAACGAATGATTCCGTATGCAACAAGTGGCTTTGTGTAATTTGAAGTCTGGAACACAACACCATAAGATGCTCCAAGCCCCAGGATCAAAAAGACAGGCGAATAAATCCTTGTGTATGTTACACACAGATCCATCAGGTTTTCCGAGACTCCCATCAGCCTGAAAACCAAAGGCCCGCAGAACAGCCAGAAAAAGAAGAGAAGAACAGGAACGACATTATGAAACTTAATCATGGAAGCGGCATAGCTTTTTGCCTTGTCTATATTCTTTTCTCCCACCGACTGGCTTATCAAGATAGAGGCACCCATAGAAAGAGAGAAGATGAATGACATCGTAGTCCACATCGGAGCAGTTGCATTTCCAACCGCACTCATGTACAGGCTGTCCTTCTGTCCCAAAAATGCCCTGTCTATGACCATCTGGACCTGCGAGATTAAATTGCTGAGCATGATTGGAACAAAAATCTTCACCAGCTTGTTTTTGTATTCAGTTTTAAAAAGCATGATAATTTCCTTGGTACGTGAGATGAAATATAACAGATTATTGAACGAAAGTAAATGCCACCCGCAATCAGAAGTTGATGACAAACAACTGATCTTGTGCTAGAATTATTCTATTCTGTAAGGCTATCTGGGAATAGTTTCTAAACATTAAGGAGATGTCAAATGAAAAGAACCTTGATTATTTTTGCAGTCTTTATGCTTTGTTCCACTATGGTGTTTGCCGGCGGATCAAAGGAAAAATACAGTGTGGCAACGGCAAAAGAATTTGTTGATGTTGACGTGGGAAGCTACAACATCGGTTGCGAGTATGAGTTTGAAAATGAACACGAAGTCGTTGTCTCCGAATTCTTCATCTGCACTCACGAAGTAACCCAGGAAGAATTCCAGAGCCTTATGGGATATAACCCCAGCAAGAACAAGGGGAAGAACAAACCAGTGGACAATGTGACATGGTATGAGGCTGTCGATTACTGCAACAAAAGGAGCCTCGCAGAAGGTTACACACCATGCTATGATGAAAACTATGAATATGACTTTTGCGCTGACGGTTACCGTCTTCCCACAGAAAGCGAATGGGAAATAGCAGCCAAGGGTGGTCAAAAGTCTCAGGGTTTCATCTACAGCGGGGATGATTCAATTGATGAAGTCGCATGGCATGGACAGAACAGCGGCCACAAAACCCATGACGTTAGGACAAAGGCTCCCAATGAACTAGGCATTTACGACATGACAGGAAATGTTGCCGAATGGTGTTTTGACTGGTATGGTGAATACCCCACGGAAAGGGAAGGGATTGATCCCACAGGACCTGATTCCGGAACAAGCCGTGTCGTTCGCGGTGGAAGCTGCTATTTTATTGACGAGAACTGTTCGGTCACAGCACGCAATGCAAGAACTCCTGACACCAAGGAATCTTACATCGGCTTCCACATTGTACGTTCAGGCCCACGAGGATAGACTTCAGAGCATTTTTCCATTATAATCTCGTCAACTTTTGTAATATCACATTCATGCAGCAGATTGTAACTCTGCATAAGAAGTGCAAGCGGATAATTTTGAAGGATTGCCTCGAATTTCATACTGTGCTTCCATTGGGAATATGCAAGGACATATCCGCACCAGTATTCTGCCTGAGGATAAAAAGGTTCCTCAACTGCCTTTTCAATTTCCTTCATCAAATCTCTTTCTGGAAGTGCAAGCATGGCAAGCTCATAGCCTGATTTTCCGCATAGATAATCAGGATTCCCGATTTCAATCTGATAGGGAATATGGGAGTCTAAAAAAATTGATTGAGCATTATCTGGAGTGATTTTCAAATTCCACATTAAGAACTGAAAAAAGAACCCCAAATTCTTCTGAACATCCGCCAAATATGATTCATCATAAATGTAAGTCATTTAACAGCTCCGGCTTTCGAACTATATCTATAAGAAAAATACCATCATGAATATTTTGAGAACGCAATTGCTGTAAGTATTCTGAACGTGCTTTAGTATCACGCTCCTGGTATTTTGGAAAGTAAATATCAGCATCGGCATTTTCGTATTTTAAAAATCTTATTTTGGAAAAAGCTTTTTCTGTTTTTAGGACAATTTGAACACCCAGACTGCCTAGCCTCATAGCATTGGCTAATGATTGTATTGGTATTACATTTTCCAGAAAATCACTAGCAAAAGAAAAATATGAATCGTTGGCACGGTAACCGCAGATTAAATCATAATCCTCATAGGCAACCGCATGTGTTTGAAAAAGAAAATCAAGATTTTGTTTTCCCAGTGGTGACTTTGGAGAGAAGACGCGGTTCTTAAGAAGGACAGAAAGCCAGTGCAAAATTGAAAAATTATCTGCCGTAAGATTAAGAACAGACAGCTCATTTGTGTCCAGTTCATAACAATTTGCAAATCCATCTTTATTTTTCTGGCATCCCCATTCCTTTGCAAGCTCCTTGTTTTCCGTGCAGTAAAATCCCAGCCCATAGTCATTATGCGGATTTCCATATCCAAATTGAGGAGCCTTAATTATTTTTTCAGAGCCGTGATAGATTATCATGTTTCATATTATAACATAGTAAGAAAGGATTATCTAGATTATGGAGGGAGTAGTATTAATATGATTAAGAAAATTGTGGTATAATTGAGACTATGATTTTATATCACGGAAGTAATGTAACTGTTGAAGCACCTCGTTTATTAAAAGTTCAGCGCTCTTTAGATTTTGGCAAGGGCTTTTATACAACGAGTGATTTTGTGCAGGCAAAAAAATGGGCACTGCGTTCTAACAGAAAAAGCCTTGTCTTTCTTGAAATTTATTGAGGTAAAAAAACTATGAACAAAACTGTTTATTTTGCACTTGACTATTACGACAGGCAGGTTATTCCGTTTATTATGAATAAATATAATCTTAATCAAATGGAAGCTATGAAAAGTTTTCTTCTTTCAGAAACCCACGCCTTGTTGGAAGATGCTGATAATGGATTATTGAATCTTCCCGATTATGCGGTTTGTGACATGTGGGAAGTGGAACAGATAACCGGCGACCCAAGAGAATCTGTTTACATACGGGGTGAATGAATATGACAGATGAAATGCAGTTTTTCATTTTTTTGATTGAAAATTTGCCTGTGACAAACAAATGCCTACAGCAGATGTCCTTCGAACATGGGAAGAAAAAGGTCTTGTCCAGGAAATCTATGATATGTATGAGATGTATCACATAGAAAGGCTCGAAAACGCCTATGATGATATTGATAATCTGGTTAAAACTGGGAAACATTTATGGTAGGGGTAGAAAGGAGAAAAACCTTCTCTATTTTTTTCACACGGGTTGAAATTGCTGACGCAATTTCATTTGGAAACTCAAACTTGTTGGGCAACATTTAAGAGCCCATAATTATCTGGAATTTTATACACTACATTTTTCTTTGAATTAGCCATGCTATAAACAGATTCTCCCAACGCTTCCATGATAACTTTGTATTTTGTAGCATCTTCAAACATACTTTTAAAGGCTTCCGTGCTTTCCTGGTAGCATGACATTGCGGCCTTATTGAACTCCTGAGGGAAGATGCCCTGCAGAAATACCTGAGAGTTTGAATTCTTTGCTTTATCAATAAGGTCTTGATTTCCAAAGATTTTATCTTGCAAAGCTCCTACTACAACTTTATCACCGTCTGTGAAGTTTGCCTTGTACTTTTCATTTATCTTTGCAATGATTTCATCAAGCGGAGATTTAGGATTCTTTGCTCCGGCCGCTGATTCTGTTGCAGGCTCATACTCCCCTTTTACATCGCTCTGCAGATTTATCTGCCCTTTGAATGTTTCTTTAAGCTTGTAATATTCAAGATTCAGAAGCTGCTCAATATCAATCATTGTTTCAGTTTCTATCGGGAGAAGTTTTACAAGGTATTTGCAGAACAGATATTCTTTGTGCAAGTCCTCATCAAACATTCTTGTTACCTGGCTCACAAAGTCATAGTAGCGTACGAGTTTACGAAGCTCACGGCGGAACTGATACCTTTCGTTTGAAGTTTTTAGATTGTAGGCATCCGCAAAAGGCTTTAAAGCAACGCTCAATTTTCCAAGTGCGTTTTTGTCTTTATTGCCGAGTTTTCTATATGTTTCAACGAAATTATTTACATCATTGTCGCCATAGATACCGTAGCCCCTCAAAGTCTTTTGTGTGCTATAAAGAAGGTCTGCATTTACCTCTTCTTTCAGATATGTTTCCTGATAGAATGGCTGGAAAGCTTCATAGATTTCATCAGCAGTATTTACGAAGTCTAGAATAAATGTGTCGTCTTTTCCGCTGCAGGTTCTGTTCAGGCGGCTCAAAGTCTGAACGGCTTTTATTCCACGAAGCTTTTTATCGACAATCATTGTGTGCAGAAGCGGCTCGTCAAAGCCTGTCTGATATTTTTCCGCTACAATCAGGACATTAAAGTTATTATGGAATTCTTCTTTTGTCTGATTTTCGCTGATATGAGAATTGTCTTTGCGGACATTAAGGCTAGGCTCTGAATATTCAATGTCATTGTCTTTTACAACACCACTGAACGCTACAAGAATATCCATATCATCATAGCCTTTTACTTTCAGGAGACGTTTTATTTCATGAAAATATCGGACTGCTGCAAGACGGCTTGATGTTACTACCATCATCTTACCCTTCCCGCCTATCTTGTTTCTTGTGGTGTTTCTGTATGTTTCTACGATGATTTCTGACTTCTGACTTATGTTTGTTGGATGCAGCTGCGCATATTTCAAAATGACTTTAGTTGCCTTATTTGCCGGAAGGTCAGGATTATCAGGAAAGTTCTTTGCGATTTTGTAGCAGGTGTCGTAAGTCATGTAGTTTTTAAGTACATCAAGAATGAAGCCCTCTTCTATTGCCTGCCGCATACTGTAGATATGGAACGGATGGAAGCTGCCATCTTCTGCTCTGGTTCCGAACATTTCAAGAGTTTTGTCTTTTGGCGTAGCCGTAAATGCAAAGAAAGAAAGATTTTTATGCTTTCCGTGAGCAATCATTTCTTTGATAATTTTGTCGTCTTTTTCTATTTCTTCTTCGGCCTTTCCTTCAATTTCTGCATATTCTTTTAATGCATCCTCAGTATCTGCGAGAGCCGTTTTTAATTTTAATGCGGCACTTCCGGTCTGTGATGAATGAGCTTCATCTACTATAACAGCATAATTGCGGCCTTTGACCTTATCGACTTCCTCATAGATTACAGGGAACTTCTGCAGCGTTGTTACAATTATTCTGTCACCATTGTTCAGAGCGTCACGAAGGTCTTTTGAATTTTTCTTGTCGTCAATGGTTGTTACGGCTCCGAGAGTATGGTCAAAACTAGAAATAGTGTCCTGAAGCTGTGCATCCAGAACTGTGCGGTCAGTTACAACAACAACGCTGGAAAAGATTGCATTGTTGTTTTCGTCATGAAGAGATGCCAGGCGATAAGCTGTCCAAGCAATAGAGTTTGATTTTCCGGAACCTGCACTGTGCTGGATAAGATAATTGTTTCCGCTTCCGTTTGCTTTTACATCTGCAATGATTTTTCTGACAACATCAAGCTGATGATAGCGGGGAAAAATCAAAGTCTGCTTTTTTACAAGTTCAACTTCGCCGTCATCGTTATATTTCTTCTCTTCAACTATCTGCAAATGAAGGAACTTCTGCAGAATATCCATCATGCTGTCTTTTTGAAGAATATCTTCCCAAAGATAGCTTGTGATATAGTCTTTTTCTGTTGTCGATGGATTTCCTTTGCCGCCGTCTTTTCCTGCTCCTGCAGAACCTTGATTGAACGGAAGAAAGAAAGTTGATTTTCCGTTCAGCTTTGTTGTCATATAAACATCGTACAAGTCTACGCAGAAGTAAGCCAAAACACGATTATTGAATTGGAAAACAATTTCGCGCGGATCTCTGTCATTCTGCCATTGGAGCTTTGCGTTTGTTACGCTCTGGCCTGTTAGCTGATTCTTTAATTCAAGCGCGATAAGAGGGATGCCGTTTACGGTCAGAACCATATCAACGGATTTTGAACATTCTGCAGAATAGTACCACTGTCTGTAACATTCAATTATATTTTTTTGATAAAGCTCTGCAGAAAGTTCATTTAATGTTGATTCCGGCTTAAAGAAACATACCTTAAAAGAAATTCCGCGTGTTTAAAACCGTGGCGAAGAACTGAAAGCATACCGCCAGAAATTACTACGGCATTGGAAAAACATCTGCAGAAAGCATCTTCTGTATTGCCAGGATTTTGAGCTTCAAAACGTTTCCATTCTTTGCTTTGAGTTTCTTTTATAAAATTGACAAGCGTACTTTTATAGATTCCATAAGTTGTGTTGAATGTATCACTACCCTTTTTATAGCCGCCCTGGTCTGAAATAAAAAACTCTTCGATGGATTCTTCAAAGTTTTTTTCTTTTGTTCTAAGTTCCTCTAAGGTATAAGCCATTATTGCACCTCTTTCTTTCCGGTTACATATTCATAAATGAGCGACTTTTTATATGTTTCAAGTTCAGTGATAAGCTGCTCTTTCTTTTTAATAAGAATTTCAATTTGAGAACACTTTTCTTCAAGGTAATCTACGATTTCTTTTTGTTCAGATATATCTTTAGGTGCTGTAATTCTTAAAGAACGTACTTCATCCCAATTCAACCCTTGTCTGACCCCTGCACCCATTCCATAGAAACCTTTTAAAATGTCAAATGTATGCAATAGATAATAAAAATAAAAAGGAAGATTGTTGCTTTTGTTTCTAAGAGAAAGATATGCAGAAGTTATAATTCCTTTTTCTTTTGCAAGTCCTACTCTTAAACTTTTATGGTCATTCTGTAGGTCTGTCAAACGCAGAACCAAATCGTTCGCTTCTATGATGTTATAGCCTTCAAAGTTTTCAGGAAGTAAACCAAAGGTTGTGTCTATGTTTTTCCTAATGATTTTTCCATAACTCAGAGATAAAAGATTATTTTCTTGTAAGCCAACATTTTTATTTTTTACAGGAGCAAATATTTGTGATAGATAAAAACAATCCCAATCTTCTGGAATCTCGCCAATCCATTCAATGCCACTCTCTTTCATTTTGCGGTTAGGACGGATGCCTTTTGTTACGGCCTGTGTGATGATTGCATTTTTCAGCAGCTTATATTCTTCGATGCTTTCCTTTGTCTTTGTCAGAACGGAATCAATTTCTGTACATTTTTTATCAAGAAATGCGGCAATTTTCTGCTGTTCTGGGAGAGGCGGAACTATAGTATGTATTGCGCCAAAATCATCTTCTGTCAGAGAGCTTCTTAAATTTTTAGATAGATGAATAAAGATTTTTTCATCGTCAATCCAACGTAAAAGATAATCGTAATAAGCATTGTAATATCCTTTGTGAACCTTAAAGCGACTATAAGCAGGGCTTGTAAGTCCTGCATCTTTTACAAGACCAACACAACGCGGTGTGACATCTATATCAAACAAACATAAAAGTAAATCTTCAGGTTCTACAAATTGATAACCATCCCAAGTTGTTGGCATTTTTCCACTTGGATTTTCGAGGTCGCGTTTTATTACTCCATTCATTGTAAGAGATATAATGTCTTGCCCTTGATAATGCTCACAGATTTTTTTATCTTTATGCATTACATTCTTGAATCTTTGTACTTCCCATGTATTTGGAATGTTACCAACCCATTTAATGCCACTATCTTTCATTTGTTTTCTCCCAAAAGAGCTTTAAGAGAAAATCCTATTTCTTCTTCAATTTTTGTTACTCTTGCAAAAACATCTTCTACTTTTTCAGGAGCTTTATATTCGTAGAAATAGCGGGTCATTGGAATTTCATATCCGACTTTTGTTTTCTTTGGGTCATACCATGCGTCAGGAGCAAATGGCAGCACTTCTCTTTTGAAATATGAATCAATATCTTCATTCATCGGGATGCTTTCAGAATCTTCAAGGCTCTTATCTGCAAGCGGCTTTCCTTTCTTGTCTTTTAAGATATTACCTTTTTCATCTTTCTGTGGCTGTTCAACTGTAATTTTATTGTAGCCAAAATCTGCTGTGTCAAAGATTTTGCTTTCACAATAGATGCCGTCTTTCTTTCCGTAAATCTTGTTCTTAAAATCTCCGTATGCTTTTACAATCAATTCACGGCATTTATCAGTAATGTCGTTTCTTTTTGTTCCAATTGATTTTCGCCTTTGTTCATAACATTCAGAAGCGTTGATGAGCTGAACCTTCCCTACCCTATTTTCTTTCTTGTCTTTGTTCAGAACCCAGATATATGTACTGATGCCTGTGTTCATAAACATATCAGTTCCCAACTGAATAATGCAGTCAAGCCAACCATTTTCAAGAATATAGCGGCGGATTTCACTCGGGCCGCTTTCTGCATCGCCAGAGAACAAAGGAGAGCCATTCTGAATGATTGCCATTTTTCCATGAGTATTCAATTTTGCAAGACCGTTTAGAACAAAAAGCTGCTGTCCATCACTGATTTTTGGAAGACCAGGAGCAAATCTTCCGGCTTCTCCTAAAGAGTGTTCTTTTTTTACAGCATCTTTTTCTTTTTTCCAATCAATACCAAAAGGCGGATTTGAAATAATGTAATCAAAAGTGAATCCCTTGAATTTATCATCACTCAATGTGTCGCCGAACCGCATATTATTTGGATCGCCGCCACGAATCATCATGTCAGCTTTTGCAATACCAAATGTTGAAGGATTGATTTCCTGTCCGAATGTTACGACTTCTGTATCTTTATTGAGAGTTGCAATTCGCTCCTGCATACAAGAAAGCATCTGGCTTGTACCCATTGCCATATCGTAAACTGTGCAGCTTTTAGTTGTAGAAAGGTCAGAATCGCTTAAGAGTACATCTGTCATAAGATAAATAATGTCGCGGCTAGTAAAGTGCGCTCCGGCCTGGTCGTCATAGCTTTCAGAGAAACGGCGAACTAAATCTTCAAAAATATAGCCGCAGTCTACGGCACTGATTTTATCCGCTCCTAGATAGCCTTTTTCGCTGTTAAACTCTTTGATTACAAGATAAAGGCAGTTTGCTTCTACAAGTCTTTTAATTACATTGTCAAATTCAAAGCGCGCTAGAATGTCCTGAACATTGTCAGAGAAACCATTTATATAATCACGGAAGTTAGCTTCAATGTTCTCCGAATCTTTCAGAAGGGAATCAAATGTAAACTTTGATTTATTATAGAACTGATAGCCGGAAGCCTGTGTCAAAAATCCGTCTACAACAGCCATCTTTTTAACTTTTTCCCAAGTTTTTAATACTTTATCGTGTGTAGGAAGTAGACAGTCATGGAAGCGTTTTATAACGGTAAAAGGCAGAATTACAAGACCGTATTCGTGTGGTTTAAAGGGGCCGCGAAGTACGTCCGCGACAGCCCACATCATTGCAGATTTTTCTTGAATATTTACTCCTACATTCTTAATCAAATTATCATTGGTATTCATAACTTTGTCCTTTTTGGCATTTATTTAAAGAAAAAAAGCCTATTATTACAGTTTCAATTTAAGAATATATCCTTTTTGGCTTTTATTCAACCAAAAAAGCCTCTTATTACATACAATTAGGGCATGAAATTTGCTGAAACATTAAGAGACGAGCTTGAATATCAAGGGATACAAGTTAAGGAACTTTCGCAAAAGACAGGTATCAGTGTAAACACTCTAAACAAATATCGTCCTGGAAGCACCGTTTCGCCGACATTGGAAAACGCTCAGAAAATTGCAGAAATTCTTAAGGTTTCAATAGATTATCTTGCCACAGGAAAAATTGACAACGATAACAATTCCGAAAAGAGCGATTTACAAAAATTGATAAAAGACCTAAAGATGTTTTCAAAAAGTGATTTTGAAACAGTACAATCTGTTGTTAAAAGCCTACGGGAAAAATATTAGATTTGCCATGTTATTCTTCTTGTTCCGCCTAAGGATTTTTTACAAAGATTAGAAGTAAATAAATACCCCCTACCTAAGGAAATTGCGTTAGCAATTTCGAATCCGTGTGACCACCGTTTACTCTGTAACTTTTAACATATTCAAGTTTAGCGTATGAATACATTTATAATGCTTAACATTTGCGGTGCATAGAGTTTCTTCATTTTCAATGGCAGTGGCGGCAATGAGGGCATCAGCAAGTTGCATTGAATCACTTAAGGCATAGTTTTCTACATAATCCATTGCCCTTTTAGTGATCTCAGGTGTTATATATAATGTCTGAATTCCAAAAGCTTTTAAAAACTTCTTAATCTGTGATAGTTCCTGTTTATTTAATGCTCCCTGCAAGAGCTCCATGTGCGTAACAGCAGAAATAAAAATTCCTTCCGTTTCATAAAGCAATTGCATGGCATTTTTGTTCTTTTTGAAAGCCCAAATCAAAACATCGGTATCAAATATCAAACTGCCGCCCCTTTCTCATTTTTCGGACATACTCATCTACCGAAACAGAATTATCATGTTTCATCCATAAAACATTAAGTTCATCCAGTACACGCTGTTTCTCTTCCT